>SKJM01000674.1 GCA_007122045.1 Planctomycetales bacterium
CCGGTGGGGAACCCGCCGCCGCCCCGACCTCGCAGCCCGGAACGCTTCACCTCCTCGACCACCCAGGGCGGGTCGCCGCGGTCGAGCGCCTTTTCCAGGGCTGCGTAGCCGCCGTGGAGGATATAGTCGTGAATGCGTTCCGCCTCGATCTTCGGGCTCATCCCGAGGACCGTCCGCTGTTGGTGTTGGAAGAACGGGATTTCGTCGCGATGGTAGCAGATGCGGCCGGTTTGGGGGTCGCGGTAGAGCAGGTGTTCGACGTGCCGGCCCTCCAAGGCCGCCTCGATGATTTCCGGCACGTGCTCGGCCTTGACCCGCGGATAGAACGCCTGCTGCGGCTCGACCAACAGGGTGGGCCCCATCTCGCAGAAGCCGTGGCAGCCGGTGGCATGCACGCCAATCCGGTCGACCAACCCGTGCTTCAGCAGATACGCCTGCACGGCCTGCACGATGGTCATGGCGCCGCCGGCACGGCAGGCCGTCTCGGCGCAGGTGGTCAGATGCAACTCGCGCCGATCCCGGTCGCTTTGGAGAAGCTCTCGTAGCCTTCGCAGGTGGCCGGTCGTGGAAAGCCGGGGCATGGAGGTTCCTTCTGGGGGCGAGCGATTCGTCGGTATTGGGCTCTCCGCCCGCATCTTTTCCGGAGGCCTCGAGCCTGCCGTGCAAAAGAGGGGGCCAAGGAGAAGCGGATGGTTCTTACGGGAAGTCGAGCCGGCGGCTGGCGCAGCCGCGGCGGGCACACAGGCGCAGCGCCCCGCCGCCGCGCACGAGCATCGTGGCCATCGGCGCGTCGCACTCGGGGCAGTCGAAGCCGCCGGCCAGTTCTTCATGGCAGAACGGGCAGGCGAAACGCGTGACGCGGCCGGCGGGGATTTCCGGCTCCGCGTAGCAGCCGTCGCCGCCGTACCACGACGAAAGCCGCAGCCAACCGTACTGGTCGTCGTGGCACACGGCCACTCGGATGGAGGGGCGTTCATCGATCGGGTGGGCCGGGTCCATCAGGCTGTGGTTGCAGCGCGAGCACGCCACCTCGACCGGTAGCCGGCGGTCGGCCCCCTCCTCCATGCCGGTCCGGCCCGCCAGCGTGTCGTCCAGCAGCCTGCGGACCTGCGGCTTGCGGACCTTCGAAAAATAGTGGCCGTCGACCACCACGACCGGGCCCAGCGCGCAGGCGCCAAGGCAGTTGACCGTCTCCAGGGTGAACATGCCATCGGGGGTCGTTTCCCCCGCCCGGATGTCCAGTTGACGCTCGATCTCCTCGACCACGCCGGGCCCGCCGCGCACGTGGCACGCCGTGCCCAGGCACGCACAAATCAGGTGCTTGCCGCGCGGCTTGAGGCTGAACGCGCTGTAGAACGTGGCAATGCCGTACACGTCGGCCAGCGGCCGGCCGGTGGCCCGGGCGACGGCCCGCAGGGCCTCCTCGGGCAGGTAGCCCCAGCGGGCCTGGACGTCGGCCAGCACGGCGATCAGCCCCCCCCGATCGGCGCCGTGATCGCGCACGATTTCCAGCACGTCTTGTTCATCGACCGGGTGTTCCACGAGCATCGGCTCTTCCGTTTCGAGGCGGTTCAGGGGGGCGTTGGAGACCGCTTGCGCCACATTTGCTGTACTCGCCCCCAAGAAAGGTAGGCCGCAGCAGCCGAATGCCGGACACACGCCGACATTAATGATAATAATACCACGGATTGCGATGGCCGCAAGTCCTCGTCTTCCGAGCGGCCGCCCGCTGGCCCGGTCATCCGCGGCCTGCATATAATGGAAAGCCATTCCCAAGCGCTAGCCGCGGCGATCCCTTCCCGCCTCGGGCGCTCGCGGCCGGAGTTCCCGCGCAGAGGCGTCGCAGCGGGGCACGTCAAGCCAAGGAATGAGAATCAACCCGAAAAACAAGGAGCCCCACCATGCAACGGACCACCCGACGCAGTTTCCTTCAAGCCGCGGCCGGCGCGGCGGCGGCGACCGGCGCCGCGCCGTATTTCTTCACCGCCCGGGCCGAGGAGGCCGGCAAGCCGCGGTCGAAAAACGACCGGTTCGGCATCGGCACCATCGGCATGCGGTACCAGGGCACGGTGAACACCGACCACGCGCTGCCCTATGGCGACGTGGTGGCCGTGTGCGACGTCGACCGGCAGATTGGCGAGAAGGCCGTCGAGCGCTACGGCGGCAAGGCCCCGCTATACGACGATTATCGCAAGGTGCTCGACCGCGAGGACGTCGACGTGGTGTACATCGGCACGCCCGACCACTGGCACACGCAGATGCTCATGGACGCCGTTCGGGCGGGCAAGGACGTGTACGCCGAGAAGCCGCTCACGCTCACCGTCGACGAGGGCAAGGTGCTCCTGCCGGTGGTGCGCGCGTCGGGCCGGGTAGTGACCGTGAACACGCGGCTGCGGAGCAACCGGGTGCACCGGCTTGCGGCCGAAACGGTGGCGGCGGGCCGCCTGGGCAAGCTGCGGCGCGTGGTGGTGGGCGTGGGCAAGAACCCCATCGGCGGCCCCTTCCCCACCGAGGACCCGCCCTCGCACCTGAACTGGGAACGGTGGCTGGGGCAGGCTCCGCTGGTGCCCTACACGAAGGAACGCTGCCACTTCACCTTCCGCTGGTGGTATGAATACGCCGGCGGGAAGCAGGCCGACATCGGCGCCCACCAGCTCGACCTGGCCCAATGGGGCATGGGCATGCAGCACACCGGACCCGTCGAGTTGGAAGGCACCGCCACGTTCCCCGACGTCGAGAACGGCTACAACGTGGCCACGTCCTTCGAGGTTCGCATGAAGTACGCCGACGGCGTCGAGCTGATTACCGGCGACGGCGTGCCCGGAGGCGTGCGCTACGAGGGCGAGTTGGGGTGGCTGCACGGCCGCCGCGGCGAGATCAACGGCCGGCCGTTCGACCTGCTCAACGACGACCCCATCCCGCGGGAAGCGTTCCGGCTCTATGCCCACGACAACCTCGACCGGCCGCTGGGAACCGGGAAGGATTCGGAGCAGGACTATCACGCGGGCAACTTCTTCGACTGCGTGCGGACCCGCCGGACGCCCATCTCCGACATCCTCAGCCAGAACCGCGCGGCCAACCTGTGCCACATTGCCAACATCGCGCAGCACCTCGGGCGGAAGCTCCGCTGGGACCCGGAGAAGGAAGTATTCCTCGACGACGAAGCGAACGCGATGCTCAGCCGGCCGCAGCGGAAGGGATATGAAATTGCGTAGAAACTGCAGCGCGTTGCGTCGCAGTCCCATGGAGGCGGCTTGAAATCTGAAATTTGAGATCTGAGATCCGAGAGAACACCCCCAATCCTGCAACACCTCAACGGCGGGCCGCATCTCCATGCGAAATCGCGCCCGGCGCGCCGGCGGAACTCGAGACCCATCGCCTGTCGCCAGCCCGCGGCCGGGTCGCCCCGGCCTGCGGGTACGCGGAGCCGGGCGGCCCCCCGGGGGCGCCGAGATCGACCAGCGCCGCCCCGGGA
>SKJM01000633.1 GCA_007122045.1 Planctomycetales bacterium
AGCAGGCGCGCTAGCCAGACTGCGCCACGCCCCGATGTCGATTGGCCCCGGGGTGTGCGGGCAATGGGTTTGCCGCCCGCGGAGCCCGGGCTTGAATCGGGCACGCGCGGGATGCACGTGCCGCCAGTCTCGAACCGCCTTAAGTTTACCGTGGAACCAGTTTGGGGACAAGCGGCTCGCGGCGGAGAGTGTCGGCGGAGGGCTGCCGGCTCACGTTCAGGGGGTAGGTTACCCTGCTCTGGCGGCGGCCAGCACGAGCGCGATTCGGCAAGCCCGGACGAACTCGCGGAGGTCGAGCCGCTCGGCGGTGGTGTGGGCATGCATTTGCCCGCCGCCCAGCGAGACGACGGGAATGCCGCGGCGGGTCAGCCAGTTGGCGTCGAGCCCGCCGTCGGAGACCGCGCGCTCGGGCGTGCCGCCCGCGGCGCGGACGGCCGCCTCGGCGGCCAGCACGCACGGTTCGTGGTCGGGGAGGAGGAACGATTCATAATCGAGCCGGCCGTCGATGGTCATGCGGGCGGTCTTGCCTTGATGATTGCGGATCCGGCGGGTGGCGCGTTGAAACGCACGTTCGAAGGCGCGAATGATGCGGCGGCGAAACTCGGGGCAATGGCTTCGGGCTTCGGCGCGGAGGGTTACTTCGGGTGTTACCACGTTGGTGGCTTCGCCGCCGTGAACGGTGCCAATGTTGCTGGTTCCGCGGCGGCCGTTCTTCTCGATTCGCCCGAGCCAGCCCCCTCGGTGCAACTCGGCAATGGCCAGGGAGGCGACGGTGACGGCACTGACGCCTTCCTCGGGGGCACCGCCGGCATGGCTGGCGATGCCGTGGACGGCGATGGTCATACGATACCCGCCCGTGGCGCCCACGGTGAGCTTTTCGGCTCGGCCGCCGTCGAAGTTGAACGCCAGCCGCGGTTTGCCGAGGAGCGAGAGGTTGGCATTCCTGGCCCCGTGCAGGCCGGTCTCTTCCTGGACGGTCCAAAGCAAGGTCAGCGGCGGATGCGGCAGCCGGCGGCGGAGCAGCTCCAGCGCGGTGTGGAGCACCACGGCGCATCCGGCCCGATCGTCGGCGCCCAGCCCGGTTTGCTTGTCGGCGGGCACGAGGAAGCGTCCGCGCCGGACGGGCCGGGCGCCCCGGCACAAGGGTACCGTGTCGGTATGGGCCATCAGCAGCCTGCGCGGTCCGCGGAGCGTTCCGGGCAGCTTGCACACGAGGTTCCCCACTTCGCCGCCATGGACGCTGCGCCAATGTGCGCGGTCGAATCGGAGGGCGTCGCCGGAGACCCCCGCCCGGCGAAGTTCGGCCACGATGAAATCCATCACCGGCCGCTCCTGCCCACTGGGGCCGGGAAGGGAAATGAGGCGGGCAACGAGGTCCTCTGCCGACTGCTCCTGGTGGTTTCTCACGAGTTTTGCCTTTCCAGCCGCCTGTCCAACGCTTTGAAATGTTCGGGTCATTGCTCGGAAGTTGTATCTCAGGCTATCATACTGCACAGCATTGTTCCAGCACCCCGCTAGAGGCGGGTGCCGTCGGTCGTTTCGAGGCGAAGCTTGCCTTTGCCACCCCCCCTAATTTGACTCCTTCCCATGCGTTTTTTCATTGCCGGCATTATGCAAGGCTCGCATACGGCCAAGGCGTTGCACGACCAGATGTACCGGGAAGAGGTTGGCGAACTGGTCGCCCGCTATTTCCCCGCCGCCGAGGTGTATGACCCGCGCGCCGAGCACCGCAATTCGATCGATTACGCCGACCTGACCGGGCGCGAAGTGTTCTTCCGCCACAACGCGATGTGCCGCGAGGTCGACGTGCTGGTGGCGGTCCTGCCCTCGGCATCGATGGGCACGGCCATTGAGATGTGGGAGGCATACGGCGCGGGGGCGACGGTCATCGCCATCAGCCCGATGCAGCACAATTGGGTGGTCAAGTACCTCAGCCACGCGGTATACCCCACCCTCGACGCCTTCGCCGCCGCCCTGGCCGACGGCGAGGTCTCCCGGTGCATCGACCGGGTTCGGGGGGTAGAATGAACCTATGTATTCGCTCATCGATCCGCCGCACGAACCGCTTGCCCCATGGCTCGCGGCCCGGGGGCTACCGGCCTTCCGACGGCGCCAGGTCCGCCGCTGGGTGTTCCAGCGGCGCGCCGATTCGTTTGCGGCGATGACCGACCTGCCGACCCCCTTGAGGGAGGAGTTGGCCGCAGCATTCCGGGTGCTCAGCAGCCGCATCGCCCGGCACGAGCAAGCCGGCGACGGCACCGAGAAACTGCTGTTGGAGCTTGCCGACGGCGAGCGGGTGGAATGCGTTCTGCTGCGCGACGACCGCGGGCACCGCACCGCGTGCGTCAGCACGCAGGTGGGTTGCGGGATGGGGTGCGTATTCTGCGCGAGCGGGCTTTCCGGACTGGCCAGGAACCTGTCGGCGGGCGAGATCGTCGAGCAATGGCTGCACCTCCAACGGCGGCTGCCCGGCGACGAGCGGCTCACGCATATCGTGGTCATGGGCATGGGCGAGCCGCTGGCGAACCTCGATGCGCTGCTGCCCGCCCTGGCCGTCGCGAGCGATGTCGAAGGACTCGGCATTGGCGTGCGGCGCATTACGATTTCGACCGTCGGGCTTCCGGAGGGCATTCGCCGGTTGGCCAAACTCCCGACACCGTACCAACTTGCCGTTTCATTGCACGCCCCCGACGATGCGCTTCGCAGCCGACTGGTGCCCGCTGCGCGCACGATTGGCCTGCGGGCGGTGGTCGAGGCAGCCGACGAGTACTTCGCGCGAACCGGGCGGCAGGTGACATACGAGTACGTGCTCGTGGCGGGGGTGAACGACCGGCCCGAGCACGCCGAGCGGTTGGCTTGCCTGCTCCAGGGCCGGTGCGTGCTGGTGAACCTGATTGCGTTGAATCCCGTCCCCGGCCTGCCCTACCGGGGGGCGAGCCCCGCGTCGGTTCGGCAATTCCAGGGCGTCCTGGAGCGTTCGGGCTTGCCGGTTCAGGTCCGGCGGCGCAAGGGAGAGGGCATCCGCGCGGCGTGCGGGCAGTTGCGGCGCGACCGGCGCGAGTCCGAACCACCCGTTGCGGGCAGCGCCGCGACATCGGAACTTACGGCGGCGCCGGGGGCTGTTCCCGCGTACGCGACGCCGCCGAGCAACGCCCCGGCAGCGGTGGGCGAGCCTCCCGAGAACGCGGGGTCGAAACTTCCCTAGAGAGGGCTGGTTGCGGTAGCTTTCACCGACGTTTTTTACAGAACCTAACCCACCCGGCGGGGTTCCATAGAGTGAGGAGTACCCCTTGGTCGTTACCGAGTCGTCCACGCGCCGTGCCTTGAGCGATCCCGACGTGCGCCTGATGCTTGAGGTGCGCGACGGCAGCGCCGTGGCGTTCGAGCAGCTCGTGGCCCGGTATCAAGACCGCCTCGTGGCCGTGCTCGACCACTTGGTGGGCGACCGCGACCAGGCCGAAGACCTTGCCCAGG
>SKJM01000229.1 GCA_007122045.1 Planctomycetales bacterium
ACACGTTTGCCATTGCTACCGGTCCGGTCGATGCCGAGTTCGAGGCCGTGTACTTCCTCGATTTTCTGACCGGCGATTTGCGGGCCACCGTGTTGGGCAAGAACACCGGCGCTTTTACCGCTTACTATGCCTACAACGTGCTCCAGGATCTCGGGGTCGATCCGACGAAGAACCCGAGGTTCCTGATGGTCACGGGAATGGCCAACTTACGGCGCGTCCCCGGACAGCCCCCGTTGAGTGTGTCGATGGTATACGTGGCCGAGGTAACGACGGGTAACGTGGCGGCCTACGCCATTCCCTGGTCGCCGGCAATGCACAACACGCCTCAGCCGATCGTGGATCGTTTGCGTCCGGTGGCGGTGACCAAGTTTCGGCCGGCCGCCGCGCGTGAGTAGCTCCTCCCCGCGAGACGCCGCCGTGCAGATTCACCTCAACGGCAATCCCTACGACGCGCCGCCGGAGGCCTCCGTTGCCGCGCTGTTGAATCACCTCGGCCTTGCCGAGAAGCACGTGGCCGTTGAAGTCAACGCAGCCTTGGTTCCCAAACGGCGGCACGCCGAACACCACCTCGCCGAAGGCGACGTGGTGGAAGTGGTAACGCTCGTGGGCGGCGGATGAACCTGCCCAAAAAGCCGTGCGCACGCCCCGCAACCCCTGCCCCGCCCCGATCTCCAGTCGCAATCGAAACATGACCACCGACCCGTTTCCCCCCGATCCTCTGAAACTCGGCCCCCACACCCTTTCCAGCCGGCTGATCGTGGGCACCGGCAGGTATGCCGACTACGACGTGATGCGCCGGGCACTGGACCTTTCCGGCACGCAGTGCGTCACGGTGGCCGTCCGCCGCGAGCGGCTGTTCGACGCCGCGGGGCGCAACCTGTTGGACTTCATCGACACCGGCCGCTACGTCATTCTGCCGAACACGGCCGGCTGCTTCACGGCCGAAGACGCGGTGCGGGTCGCCCGCCTCGGGCGCGAAATTCTCGATCAGATGGGCAATCCCGGCGCCGATTGGGTCAAGCTCGAGGTGCTGGCCGACGCGAAGACCCTCCTGCCCGACCCGATCGGGTCCGTCGAGGCCACCGCGCAGCTCGTGGCCGAGGGCTTTCAGGTGCTCGTGTACACCAGCGACGACCCCGTGACGGCGCGCCGCTTGAAAGAGGCGGGGGCGACGAGCGTAATGCCGGCGGGCAGCCCCATCGGCTCCGGCCAGGGCGTGCTCAACCCCAACGCCATCCGCATTTGCCTCGAATACCTTAAGGATGGCGATCCGGACTACCCGGTCATCGTCGACGCCGGCGTGGGCACCGCCAGCGACGTGACCGTGGCCATGGAACTGGGCGCCGACGGCGTGCTGTTGAACACCGGCGTGGCCCACGCGAGCGACCCGGTGCGCATGGCGCGGGCGATGCGGCTGGCCACCGAGGCGGGGCGGCTGGCGTATGGGTCGGGCCGGATTCCGAAGAAGCTTTACGCCACGGCCAGCAGCCCGCTGGAGGGAACCATCACCGGGCCGCCGTAGCGCCGCCGCGCGACCGTTCCCGGGCCGAGGGGGGACTGGTCCATTTTTCGGCCAAGGGGCGCCGTTTTCACGGAAAGACGATGCCCGAAAAATGGACCTGTCCCCTTGCCGGCCCAGAGGGGAAAGTCGGCCGGGAACGGTTATTCCGCCGCTTATCCGGCCGCAATCATCGCGATGCTCACCAGCATGGAAGCGACCGAAATCAGCAGGACGATGCTGTTGAGTACGATTCCGGCAACCGCCATGCCCCGGTCCTCCGACTGCGCGGTCTGAACGCCGAACACCAGGCCCACGATGCCGGTGGCGATCCCCGCCGGGGCGCAGCAGCACAAGGTCAATAGCCCGACCAGGCCGAGCACCAACGAGGCGGTTGCCCGCCCGTCCCGGCGCGGCGGCAGGGCGTAGCCGGGCGTGCCGTACTGCGTGGGGGCTTGATAGGGGTTGGGCTCGCCGGCGGCGTCGGGCCCGGGGCTGAAGGGGTCGGGCGCCGGGCCGGGAGGCGGCGGGGGAGGCAGGTGCCAGGCCGGCTCGCCCGAGACCGACCCCCGACCACCGGCTCCGGACGGCGGCGCCGAAGCGCCGGGCGCGGGGATGACCGTCAGCACGCCGCAATCGGGGCATCGCGCCGTCTGCCCGGCCGTGCCGTCCCCGGTGCGCAACAGCCGGCTGCAGCCTCGGCAGCGGAACTCGATGGGCATCGTGGCCTTCCTTCTTTGCTCAGCGGGACATGGGATCGACGAGCCGGCAGCATACCAAATCGCCCGGCCGGCGTCCACGGTCGGCTAAACGTGCTCCGCCGCGTTCTGCGGCGCCGTCCAGTGGACCATGCCGTGCCTCTTGAGCTTCTTGTACAACCCCACGCGGCTGAGACCCAACGCGCTGGCCGTGGCAGTGCGGTTGTTGTTGTGCTTCCGCAGGGCTTCCTCGAGCATCGCCCGCTCGCTGTGGGCCACGCGCTCGGTGAGCGGGGCGTGTTCCCCGGGATGGCCGGCGGGCGAGGGGCACTCGGCATCGGGCTTCCGGGCAATGGCCTCGATCAAATGCGGGGCCAGATCGTCCGGGGTCAACTCGCCCGACCGGCAGAACAAGATCGCCCGCCGTATGTAGTTCTTCAGCTCCCGGATGTTGCCCGGCCACGAATACCGCTTCAGGCAGTCGAGGAACTCGGGGTGGATGCGGTGGACGCCCACTTCGTGGGCCTGGCACAACTCCTCGACAAAACCGAGGGCCAGGGGCACGATGTCGCGCACCCGCTCGCGAAGCGGCGGAATGCGAAACTCGAGCATGTTCAGCCGGTAGTACAAGTCGGCCCGGAATTCGTTCCGGTCGACCAGCGTCTTGAGATTCACGTTCGAGGCGACGATCAGCCGGGCGCGCGAGTGCCGGGTGGTGTTGCAGCCGACCGGCTCGAATTCGCCGGTCTCGATCACCCGCAACAGCTTCACCTGCTGCGCCGGCCCGAGCACGTCGATTTCGTCCAACAGGAGGGTGCCGTCCTCGGCCGCTTCGAACTTGCCGATTTTCGACCGCTCGGCGCTGGTGAACGCCCCCTTCACGTGGCCGAAGATCTCGGTTTCGATCAGGTCGCGCGGCATGGCCCCGCAGGCCACCGTCAGCAGGCGCGACGGGTGGCGCGGGGAGAGTTCGTGGATTAACCGGGCGAGCGTGGTCTTGCCGGTGCCCGTCTCGCCCACGAGCAGGAGTGTGACGTCGTGGCCCGCCATCCGCTCGACGTTCTCGAGCAGCTCGGCGACCTCGGGCGTGTTGGTTCGATACGTGACGGTGCGGCCGTGAATCGTCTTCAACGAGGAGGCCGCGTGGAGAAGACGTGTTGCCGGTGCGGTGATCAAGGTGTCCATCTCCTCTGTAGAATCGACAGCGAAAGAATCGACGGCGAATAAGGCGAGCAGCGGGTCCGAGTTGGCCGGCAGGAATGCCCGTCC
>SKJM01000441.1 GCA_007122045.1 Planctomycetales bacterium
CGAGGTGATGGTGCCGTACCACCGGCGGATGGTTTGGCGCCGGTGGTCGCCGCGCCGGCAGTATCGCAAGTGGCGCCGGCTTTACGGTGAAGTGGAGCACCTGGTGCGGAATTTGCCGCACAACCTGGGCGAGATCATGGAGCAGATCCAGTCGGGCACGTTCGACGTCCACCTCGACCACCGGGAGCTGGAACCGTCAGTCAACCGGCTGGTGCTGGGCATGCTGGCCAGCGCCTTGTTCCTGGGCTCCTCGCTGCTGTTGGCCCACGAAGTTCCACCGCTCATTAACATCCGCTGGCTGCTGCTGCGGAACATTTCCGCGTTGGGCGCGTTCGGCATGGTGCTCAGCCTGGCGCTGGGAGTGCGGCTTTGGCGGGCCATCAGCAAGTCGGGCCACCTGGACCGCCGGAAGTGACCCCTCTCCGGTGAACGGTAACCGCGTGATCCGAATGCCCCGGCTTGCCCGGGCGGATCGTTATGTTCTTGGCTGCCGCCAACGTTGCCAGTGCTGCGAGCCGTGGCGGGGGCAGGACGTAGCGAAGAGCGTGAGCCTCCCCCGGCCAAGCCGGGGGCATCTAGGGGGTTTGCGGCGGGTCGAGAACGGTCCAAACGGGCGTGCGCCGTTTCAGCTCGCTGATATATTGGTCGATTTGCTTCTGGATGCGTTCTTCGCGAATTTGGACCCGGATTTCCTCCTGGGCCTCCTCGAACGACACCCGGCCGGGGGGCGTTCGCTCAACGACGCGCACGATGTGCAGGCCGCGCCAGTCGCGAATGATCGGGCTGAGCTGCCCCACCGGCAGACCGTGGACGGCGCGTTCGAGTTCCTCGGAAAGGTAACGGTCTTCGTCGGGCCACACGCGGCGGCCACCGTCGGCGGCCGTGGGACCCTGGGAGGCGTCCTTGGCCACCTCGGCCAGCGACTCGCCCCCCAGCACGCGGTTGCCGATGCGGGCGATGGCCGCACGGGCCTCCTGCTGGCTGGGCTGATCGACGAATTGCACGCAAAGGTGTTCCCACACCGTCCGGGCCTCCCGGTCGAACTCGTCGGGATGCTTGCGATAGTACTGGAGCATCTGCTCGTGCGTGATCTCCTGGTCGAAATCGACGTGTTGGCGTATCCACTGCTGGGCGAGCGTCTGCTGGAAGAAAGTACGTTTCTCGCGTTCCAGCGACGTTCCCTGCCCACGCAGGAACTCGTCGAGTTCCCGGCGAGACCCGGCGCCGGCCCGCTTCATCAAGTCGGGAAGCATCTGCTTGTCGAACCCGTCGTCGATTTGCCGGCGGACGTCGGGAAGGCCTTCGGCCGGGATATTGCGCTGCGCGTCGAGGAAGACCAACAGCGTCTGAATTTGCATCTTCAGGATCTGTCCGAGCATCTGGGCCCGAAGCTGCTCCGACTGAATGATCCATTGATCACCGGGGCCGTTCCGCCGGGCGAAGGCCTCTTCCATGGCGCGGATCAGGTCGCGGGTCAGGGCTTCCCGCTGCGACTCGACATCATCGTCCGACATCTGTTCCCGATTCCGATCGACGATCGAGGGGACCTGGGCCAGCACGTCGCTCACGGTGATCGCCTCATTGCCAACCCGGGCAACCACGTGCGCGCCGAAGAAGGGCTTCGCGTGGGCGACGTCGGCGTGGCCGGACGATCGTTCGAGTCGGCCGGTGTCGGGCGTGCGACCGGGCAGCCGGGACGTGCCCCGCTGTTCCAGGGGGGAACCGTGCTCCCCTGGAGTACCTTCCGGAAGGAAACTGGGGGGCGAAGGACGATGGGCGACGTCCGTGCCGGGATCCGAACTGGGCCAACTCGGCGGTCGTGTCGCCGCCAACGGCCGCTGGGGCGGGTCCGGCACGGCCTGCCGCGCGCCGGGCGCCGAACCGGCAAAGGCGTGCACCCCGTAGGGGTCGGTTGACGGGGGCTGTGCCCGCGCGACCCCGGCCGCGCATCCTGCCGTGCACAGGATGGCGACCCACGTCAGGCGTAGCAGGGGAGGGTTACGCACGGAAGCCTTACGATGAGACAAGCGAAAAGGTCGAGGGGCCACCTGTTGGAGTTCACTTCAGTTGGAGTTCACGCCTCAGCGTGCGGTGGGTGTGCGGTGCGGTTCCTTGAACGGGCCAGCCGTGCACGCAAAAGGGTGGCAGGCACGCGGAAGCGTGAACGCCGACGGGCACGCGGAAGCGTGAACGCCGGCGGGGAGTATAGCGGGGCGGTTAGTTTGGAAGCAACAGCGATTTGGCCGCCTCGAACGCGCCGTTCGACGGGCCAACTCCCTTGGGGAGCGGAAGCTAGGCACTGCGGCCGTCAACCACCCGCAGGCGGCCCCCGCTGCGCTCGGCCAGCCGGCGGATTTGCCCGCCTGAATGATAGCCCAGCACAAGATAACTGTCCTCGCAGTGGACCCGGTGTACCCCCCAAAAGCGGGCAGCGATCCGAAGCCCTGCAAGCTCCAGCAGCCGCTCCGCCATCGGCGGGGGGCTGCCGAATCGGTCCGCAAGCTCGGCGCCGAAATCGGCCAACTGCCCCGGCTCGCTCACCCGGGCAAGCCGGCGGTACAGGTCGATCTTCGATCGCATGTCGGGCACGTAACTGCGTGGCAGGTACGCCTCGACGGGCAAGTCGAGGTCGACTTCCACGGTCGGCGGCGGCGGTAGGCGTTTGAGGTTCCGCACCGCTTGTTCCAGCAAAGAGCAGTACAGCTCGTACCCCACCACGGCAATGTGGCCGCTTTGTTCGGTGCCCAAAATGTTGCCCGCTCCCCGTATTTCCAGGTCGCGCATGGCGATGGCGAAGCCGGCGCCCATGTCGCTGAACTCCTCGATGGCCCGCAGGCGTTTGGCCGCATTGGGCGTGAGGTTCTTGCGGGGGTCGATCAGCAGGTAGCAGTACGCGCGGTGCTTGTAGCGGCCCACCCGGCCGCGCAACTGGTGCAGGTCGGCCAGGCCGTAGCGGTCGGCGTCGTCGATGAACATGGTGTTCGCGTTGGGGATGTCGAGCCCGTTCTCGACGATCGTCGTGGCCAGCAGCATGTCGCACCGCCCCGATACGAAATCGAGCATGACGCGCTCCAACTCGTGTTCGCGCATCTGGCCGTGGCCGACGCCAATGGAGGCCTCGGGCACGATTTCCTCCAACCGGCGCTTGGTCTGGAAGATGTCTTCCACGCGGTTGTGGACGAAGAACACCTGGCCCCCCCGGTTCAGCTCGCGCTCGACGGCGTGGCGGACCAGCTCGGGCTGGAAGCGGGTCACGCGGGTCTCGACGGCCAGCCGGTCCTCGGGCGGGGTTTCCAGGTTCGAAATGTCGCGAACGCCCAACAGGCTCAGGTGCAAGGTGCGGGGGATGGGCGTGGCCGTCATGGTCAGCACGTCGACCGTGGAACGGAGCGCTTTCAGGTGCTCCTTCACCTCGACGCCGAACCGCTGCTCCTCGTCGATGATCACCAGCCCCAGGTTGTGGAA
>SKJM01000117.1 GCA_007122045.1 Planctomycetales bacterium
GAAGGCGGCCCAAGCAAGCTCGCCATTCCCGCCCAGGGCGCCTACCGGCTACGGATCGGCACTGCCGGCAGCCTCGACGCCCTTCGGGCGGAAGGCTTCACACGGCCGCGTCCCGGCTCCGGCCAGGTGGAAATCGAGGTCCACGCCGCCGGATTGAACTTCAGCGACGTGCTCAAGGTCCTGGGGCTCTACCCGGGCATTACCGATCCGATCGTCCCGCTGGGCATCGAGTGCTCCGGCGTGGTCACCGCCGTGGGAGAAGGGGTGCAGCGGTTCCGTCCGGGAGACGAGGTGATGGGGGTGGCGCCGTTCAGCTTCGCCAGCCACGCCGTCACCGCCGAGTATGCCCTGGTTCCCAAGCCGGCTTCGCTCGACCACCGCGAGGCGAGCACGGTTCCCATCACCTTCCTCACTGCCTACTACGCCCTGTGCCGGCTGGGCCGGTTGGCGCCGGGCGAGCGGGTGCTGATCCACGCCGGGGCGGGCGGCGTTGGGCTGGCCGCCATTCAAATCGCCCAGGAGGTGGGGGCCGAAGTCTTCACGACCGCCGGCAGCGACGCGAAACGCGAATTCCTCCGGTCGCTCGGCATCGAGCACGTGATGAACTCGCGCGACCTGACTTTCGCCGACGAGATCCTGCGGATCACCGGCCGCCAGGGCGTCGACGTCGTGCTCAACTCGCTCCCCGGCGAAGCGATTCCCAAGAGCCTTTCCGTTCTCGCCGCCTACGGCCGGTTCCTGGAGATCGGCAAGATCGACATCTATCAGAACCGGATGATCGGCTTGAGTCCCTTCCAGGACAACCTCTCCTATTCCGCCATCGACCTGGACCGGATGCTCCGCCAGCGGCCCGAAATGATCCGCTCGCTGTTCGCCGAAGTGATGACCTACTTCGAGTCGGGAGCCTATCGGCCGCTGCCGTTGACCGAGTTTCCCGTGGCGGAGGCGGTCGATGCGTTCCGGTACATGGCGCAGCGGAAGAACATCGGCAAGATCGTCCTCTCCTTGGACGAACGGCCGGCCGAGCCGGCCGGCGACGCCCGCCAGCCGGCGTTGATTCGCTCCGACGGCGCCTACCTGATTACCGGCGGATTGGGCGCCCTGGGGCTCCGCATCGCCGAGTGGTTGGCCGAGTCGGGCGCCCGGCACCTGGTGCTCTTGGCCCGGCGCGCCCCGACCGCCGCCGTGGCCGCGGCGATCGCCGCGCTGGCCGATCGCGGCGTGGCGGTGGTTGCGGTGCAGGGCGACGTCACCGCCGAGCCCTCTCTCCGGGCGGCGCTGGCCGCCGTCCCCGACGACTTTCCCCCGCTGCGCGGCGTCTTCCATGCAGCGGGCGCGCTCGACGACGGCGTCCTGTTCGACATGGACCTCGCCCGGCTCGACAAGCCGATGCGACCGAAGGTCGAGGGGGCTTGGAACGTGCACCTGGCAACGCTCGACTCGCCGCTGGAGTTGTTCGTACTGTTCTCCTCGGTCGCCTGTGTTTTCGGATCGCCGGGCCAAGGGAACTACGCGGCGGGAAACGCCTTCCTGGACGGGCTGGCCCATTACCGCCGCAGCCGGGGATTACCCGCGGTTTCGATCAACTGGGGTCCGTGGGCGGAAACGGGAATGGCGGCCGCGGGCCAGCGCGGCGCGGGGATGGAGTCGCGGGGACTGGGACTGATGGCGCCCGGCGATTGCCTGGGAGTTCTCCGCGGCCTGCTGGAGCGGGGCGAACCGCAGACGGCGGTCGTGGCCGTCGATTGGGAGCAACTCCTCCGCATGGGCACCGGCGATGTGCCGCCGTTGCTGGCCGACGTGGCCCCCAGCCCCGAAGCGGCCGCCGAACCCGCCGCGGAAGACCCGCAGGCCCAAGCGCTGCGCGCCCGGCTCATGCAGGCCACCCCGCAGCAGCGCGAGGAAATGCTGGTCGCTTTCTTCGCCGAGCAGCTTGCCAAGATCATGGGCCTCGACGCCGCCGACCTCGACCTGCGTCAGCCGTTGAATACGATGGGACTCGACTCGCTCATGGCCATCGAGCTGCGCAACATGATGGAAACACGGCTGAAGGTGGCGCTGCCGATGGCCCGGTTCATGGAGGGGCCGAGCGTCACGAGCCTGGCCGGGCACGTCGCACAAGCCCTGGCCGGCGATGCGGAACAAGCGGCTCCCGACGAAACCGCGGCCGGCGGGGAACCAAGCCTCGCCTCGTGGACCCCGCTGGTTGCCCTGCAAGCCGGCGGCGACGGCCCGCCGCTGTTCTGCCTCCATCCGCTGGGCGGCGACGTGAACTGCTATCGCGAGTTGGCCCGGCATATCCAGGACCGTCCGGTCTACGGCCTGTGCGGGCGGGGCAGCGAAGGCCGTTTTCCGCCCCACCCGACGCTGGCCGACATGCTGCAAGCCTACGTCCAAGCCATCCGCGAGGTCCAGCCGGACGGTCCCTACTACCTGGCGGGCTGGTCGGCCGGCGGCATCTTTGCCTACGAGCTGGCTCGCACCCTCGACCGGCAGAATCATTCGGTGGGCCTGCTGATGCTGTTCGACACGCCGTTGCCGTCCATCTACGACCACGTCAACCTGGACGACGACGTGGAGTTTGTGTTCGACCTGGGCAACTTCGCCAACTGGTTCGCCGGCTCCGACATCGACGTGCAGAGTCTGCCATACGAACACCTGCGGGCGATGGACGACGATGCCCGGTGGGAGTTCGTGCTCCAGATCGCCAAGACACACGGCGTGTTGCCGCCGGATACGTCGACCGCGCACATTCGCCGGGTCGTGGAGGCTGCCAAGGCGCACGCCACCATGATTCACGGTTACACCATTGAACCGCCAGGGCAGACGGTCCACCTGGTTCGCCCCGAACAACCCGACGTGCTCGGCCGCATCACCGGCCAGACGTTGGCGCCGGATTTGGGTTGGGGCGAGATCCTGGGAAACCGCTTGGCCCTCCACCAATCGCCCGGCGACCACTTCAGCATGCTT
The DNA here is from genome assembly GCA_007122045.1 of Planctomycetales bacterium. Classification (GTDB taxonomy): domain Bacteria; phylum Planctomycetota; class Planctomycetia; order Pirellulales; family Thermoguttaceae; genus PWXP01. The sequence continues at coordinate 2,971 of SKJM01000117.1, forward strand.
CGCGGCGCGGCCGCCGCTTGCCTGGCCCAACGGGTGGCCGAGTGCCTGCCTGTGGCGACGGCGCCTTCAGACAACCAGGGGAAATCGACTTAGCCATGAAAGTCAGTGTCTTGGGAGCCGGTGCGATTGGTTCGATGTTGGGCGGCCTGATTCAGCATCACGCACCGCAGTGGAACGTCGTGCTGGTCGCTCGCGGACAGCATGGTCAGGCCATGTGCCGGCGGGGTGCGGTGCGGCTCGAAGGCCCGTGGGGCAGTTGGGAAGTGCCGATTCAAGCTTCCCAGGACGTGGCCGACCTGGCCGGCTCGGACTGCATCCTGGTGACGGTCAAATCTCAGGACCTGGAGGCGGCGCTGGGGGCGGCCTCCCCTTATCTTGGGGAAAGCCTTGTCGCTTCGATTCAAAATGGCATGAACGACGAGGTCCTGAGCCGTTTCGTGGCGCCCAGCCGGTTGGTGATGGGCATGACGGCGACGAACATGGCAA
>SKJM01000733.1 GCA_007122045.1 Planctomycetales bacterium
AGGCCCTCGACCCGGAACAACCCGTCTGGCTCGACGCGCAGAACCGGAGCGTGGTGTTTGTGGGCAAGGTGTGCCAGCGCGAGGTGCCGCTGGAGATGTTCGCCTGCCTGCGTTACACGAAAGAGCACGAGGCCATTGTGGTGGCCGACGTGAAAGCCCTGACCGTCCATGCCGGCCTGCTGGCCGTCGGGGCCGAGCCGGGCAATCCCGTGCAGTTCCATCCCGAGTACGTCCCGGCTAGCGGAACGGAAATCGAAGTGACCGTCCGTTGGAAGGACGCCGAGGGCAAGGTGCAAACCGCCCGGGCGCAGGACTGGATCAAGAATACCGAAACCGGCGAAGCGATGACTCAGCCGTGGGTATTTGCCGGTTCGGGCTTCTGGGTCGACCCGAGCGGCAAGAAGACCTACCAGGCCGAGGGGGGCGACTTCATCTGCGTGGCGAACTTTGCCACCGCCATGCTCGACCTGCCCATCGAAAGCAGCCAGGCCAACCACATGCTCGCGTACACGGCCTATACCGAGCGCATTCCCCCGCTCGAAACGCCGGTCACGGTCCGCCTCACGCCGAAGCTTCAGCCAAGAGCGGCGGAAGCCGCGGACGTTGAGGCAACGGAGGAAGCAGGCGACGCCGAGGAAAGCCGGGAAGCCGGCAGCGCGGACGAAGCCGGAAATGCGAAGGAAGCCGAGGAAGCCGGAAACGCAGTAGATGCCGACAACGCCGAGGAGAACGGCTTGTAACGTACTCTCAGACCGTTTGCTGCTGGAGTTCCCGGAGAAACTCGCCGACCGGTAGGGCCTCGATACCGTCTTCGGTGCGGAATGGGCGTTCACCCGTGAATACGATCAGCCGGCGGCGAACGCTTGGGAGTTCGGCAACGGCCTTCAGCTCTTCAGCAAATCGAAGCGGTGGGCTTCCGGAAAGACCTGCCGCGCCCAGGTGCTTTTCCCGACACCCCTCATGCCGAACAGAAAAAGCTCTGCTGGGGGGGCAGGAGGCGCGGGTAGAGCGAGTCTGCAACCATGGCGTCAAAAATACCGGTAAAATGACGCCATGTCAACATTGGGCGTCAATTCAACAGCCGGTCGACGCTCGTTATCAACCGGTCCATGGCGAACGGTTTGCGGATGTAATCGTCGACGCCGAGCAGTTCGGCATAGGCCTTGTGCCGGCTACCCTCGTTGGCGGTAATCATGATGATGCGCAGCGGCACGGGCCGGGTGCGGCGAATCCGCTCCAAGACGAGAAAACCACTCCGCCGGGGCATCATCATGTCGAGGATCATCAGATCGGGGTTCTCGCGTTCGGCCATGGCGAGGCCCTGGTTGCCGTCGCGGGCAATGAGCACTTCGTACCCCTTCGTCTCCAGCGCAATGCGCAGCGACTCGACAATCTCACGGTCATCGTCGACCAGAAGAATTCGCTTTGGTCCCTTGTTCTCCGGCGCCTGCGGCTCCGGTTCCGTCTTCTTGGCTCGTTTCGTAGCCATATCGCACCTTGAGGCGGGAAAGCGTTGGGCCCACTCGCTCCGATACAGCGCCCGGAGGCGGACCCTTATTCGGTGGGGACATGCCCCCTATCACAACCCGTGCGGCACCTTCCGCAGCGCCGCGGGTTGGGAAGCCGGGAACTCGGAAGAAGCCCAAAACCTAATATATAACGTAAAGTGCTGGTGCTTGCAAGCCACCGCGCCGGCTATTAACCGTTCACCCCTAATTGACTAGCTTACCTCGGCACGCACCGTTACCAGGCCGTTTCTCCGGAGACGCTGCATTATACATGGTCGGAAGCCGGACGAGAATATCGGAGGGCGTCTCTCCCCCGAAACGCCTCCTTGGTATAATATACGAGTATGGGATGGGTGGTTCTGTCCGCGCGAGAATGTGCAGCCGGTAGTGGCCCGCACTGCAAGTCCTAACGTTAGGATTTGTTTCTTGGAATCGTAGCTTGGAGGTATAGACATATGTCCCACAGTGGCAAAGAATCGGTTCGGAGCAACCGTGTGGGGTTTGCCTTGCGCTCCTTGCTGGGGGTGTCGGTGCTGGCCGGAGTCGTGCTGACCGGGGCGTGGCGGTTCCTGCCGGGGCTTTCGTTCTCGGCCCAGGACGGCGGGCCGATGATCCACGTGACCACCCGCTCGAGCTTCGTCCATGACATTACCGAACGCGGGGAGGTCGAAAGCGCCAGCAACGTCGAAATCCGTTGCGAAGTCAGGGCGAAAGGCACCAGTGGTACGACCATTCTCGAAATCATCCCCGAAGGGACGTACGTGGAGGAAGGCGACGTGCTCGTCCGCCTCGACAGCTCCGCACTGGAAAACGATCGGACCCGGCAACAGATCGTGGTCAATTCGAGCGAAGCCGAGGTCGTCAAAGCCCGAAATACCTACGAGACGGCCCTGATCGCCAAGCAGGAGTACTTGGAGGGCCAGTACCAGCAGGAGGTCCAGAACATCCAAAGCCAGATCTTCGTGGCCGAGGAGGACCTGCGCCGAGCGGTGGAATATCTCAATTACAGCAAGCGGCTGGCGACCAAGGGGTACGTGACCGCGCTACAGCTCGAAGCCGACGAGTTCGCCGTCGAGAAGGCCAAGAACCAGCTCGAGATGGCCCAGACGAAGCTTCGGGTGCTGAAGGAGTTCACCCGGGCTAGAATGCTCAAGCAACTCGAAAGCGACATTGCCACGTCCGAAGCGCGCTACCGTGCCCAGGAGGATTCGCACCGGCTCGACGTGGAGCAGCTCGCCCTGATCGAGGAGCAGATTGAGAATTGCACCATCCGCGCGCCGGAGCCCGGCCAGGTCGTCTATGCCAACGAGACCAGCCGGCGCGGCACGCAGGAGGTCATCATTGCCGAGGGCGAGCAGGTGCGCGAAGGGCAGGTGATCATCCGGCTGCCCGACCCGAAACGAATGCAGGCGAAAGCCAAGATCAACGAAGCGCGCATCTCGCAGGTGGCCGCGGGGCAGCGGGCCACGATCCGGCTGGACGCCTTCCCCGACCGCCAATTGACCGGCCTGGTCACCCAGGTGAACGAGTACCCCGAGCCCACCAGTTGGCACTCGGCGCACGTGCGGGAATACGGCACCACGGTCCGCATTGAGGGGTCGCCGCCCGGGCTGCGACCCGGCCTGACCGGTGAGGTGCGCATCCTCGTGGAGCGGATTCCCGACGTGCTCCAGCTTCCCGTGCAGGCGGTGTTCGAGCACGACCGGAAGTATTACTGCCTTATGCCGACGCGCGGAGGGCTGGAGGCTCGCGAGCTGGCCATCGGTTCGACCAACGACAAGACGGTGGTCATTCGCGAGGGCGTGGAAGAGGGCGATCGGGTGATCCTCAACGCGGCGGCGTACCGCGATCGGGTCGGTCTGCCCGAATTGCCGTCGCATGACGAGCGACCCGAGGCGGACGGCCCGGCGGGGCCGCCCGAACCCGGCGCACCTCGCGGCCC
>SKJM01000684.1 GCA_007122045.1 Planctomycetales bacterium
CGGTTCCAACCCGCCCCCGCCGACTTGTCCCCTTGGTTCATCAGTACTGCTCCCAAAAAATCCATCGGCTCAGAATTACCGGTACGGGCCCAGTATAAGCTCCGTTCCGCCAGGTCGCCAGCGCCCCGCCGCATCGCGATCGGAAAACCTCGCTGAATCAAGAATCTCCGTTCTATCGAGGTATTGGTGAACCAGCCGACGATTGTACCGCTCCACAAGCGGTAAAATATTCCCAACCGAGTCGGGGCCCGTCTGGCAACCCCACTCACGCTGTTAAACGTGGATTCAAACAAATCGGAGACAGAGGAACGTGTCGCACTTCCAACCGGTCCCCACCAACGGTGGTTTTCCGAGCCCTTGGCGCCTTCGTCTTGCCCGGATCCACACCAGCCGCTTGCTGGCGACACGACCAGTTAAGGCCTTCCAGCTATGCCTGGCAGCCGAGACGATGGACCAGCTGACCGTGCCCCTCCCCACCAAAACTCCGCAAATGGTAGAAAAGAGCACCCTAGTTTCGGGCCGGCGTTCCCTAACAGGTGTCATGACCGGGGGAAACCGTGAGAAAAGTCGGCACGGAGAATGTTAGGATGGTTGCGGTCTTGCCGGTTGGGGACGAAATTCCAGTGATTCACCCCCCCGCCGTATGGCAAGCCGAATCGAGTAGGCTTGATCTTGCTGGCGGCTCCGCGCATACTAAAGCACTGGAAACAAATTGTAGTCTAAATGATGGGGAATTGGAACCATCGGAGATGGCAAGCATGGCCAAGCGTACCTTCGTAATTCCTGCGTCGTTTCCGTTTCGCGCCATGGCGGAGAGCCTTGCTCAGGACAAGACCTTCGTTCAGGACGCATTCAACGTCTTGCGCATCGAGCCACCCGTCTTTGACCAACTTCTCAGTGGATTGGGCTTGCCCCGATTTCTGGACCGCACTGAAATCCGTGATGTTGTCGTTTGCACCCTGGGAGACGGCGAACTGGCCGACAAGATCTCCCGGCTCATCGGCCAGCTTAGTGCTATGGTGCAAGAGGCTGAGGAGCCAGCACAGGAGGCAATGCATCTGCTGCGCGACGCGTTAGTCAACAAGTGTGAGGACGGAGACGTTGAACAGCGGTCGCAGATTGCAGTTAGATTGGAGCGGCTGATTCTTGAACCGCCGGGCTTGACCCAACAACACAAGGCCGAGCAACTGGCGTCCCTGGTTGAAGTCGAGTTGGACCAGGCACAACTGATCTGCGACGTGCGGCCAGTTTTCAACGACGATCGCACCGAAATTCAGGGTGCCGTACCGATCTCGCGTTTGATTCTGGACCTGACGCGGCCCGATGGAACCTCGGTGCGGACAGAGGTTGGAATCACGGAGGCCCAAATTCTTGAATTGCGCGACCGCGCGGATGCCGCGATACGGAAACTCGATGCCTTGAACCGCTTCCTGACAACCCCCACGCCCGTTCTCATTCCCCGCACGAGTGCAACCCGAAGACCGGAGAGTTAGGTCATGACCGCTTCTGCCTACGCAAGCCTGCGCCGCATCCAGGACGATGAGCTGTTACGTCGTCGCAAGCAGTTAGAAGAGGTTCGAACGCGCGCCTACTTTGAAGAGGTTGCTGAGGGCCGAAGCACGCTCGCCCGGGCGAAGAAATCCGCGACGGAATCTGCGTCCAGAATGCTGGGGATTCAGGGAGGTGTCGGAGAGTTCCACAACACGGGGAGGTTCGAGGCAGCGGTGCAGACGGACGAAGGCCCGAAGCGACTCTCTGGGCACGTGGGTTGCGATCTGCAATCCGGTCCCATCGACCGGTGGAAGTCTGCCGCAAACGACCTCGAGGAGGCGCTCCGCCGCGCGTCCGACAATTTGGCGCCGGCCGACGCCCTGGCTGCAATTTCGCGGATTCGCGATGAATTGGATCGGCTCAGCGAATTGGCGGCGGCACGAGCCCACCTCGCCACGGGCACCCTCCGGACGCCGGAGCTGGCTGAACTCCCGAAGTGGTTCGAGCAGAGCCTGTCAGACCTTGCGGATACGGAGGAACCGGACGCTGCGCCAAGCCGTGCCGCCGTGGACTCCGCCGAACTGTTGGTTCGAGCCCTCCGTGCACGTACGCGCGACAACGTGGAATACAAGGGAATCCTTGACGTCGGGCCTTTGGGCCGTCTGATCATCGATTGGTCGGTTCCGACAGGGCGCCTGCAATGGATGGTCGAGGCGGTCGATCTTCCCTGGCCAACGGTTAAGGTTTACCGGCTGGCGCGCGGCTGCGTTGGTAGTGAAGAGCCGAGGGCGACCAAGACAAGAATTCTACATAATGCCTTCGACGCGACGGAGGACCTCTTGAGTCATGTCGGGAACCCATGATCTTCCTGCGACGCGACAACAATGCATCGATGCACAAGACCCACCGGAATTGTCGCGGGGCGACACCGTCGACACAGGGCGATTCTTCCGCAATGTTCGCCGGGATCATGTCGTCAAACGCTACAGTGAAGACGATAACGATCAACCCCAGTACGGCTTTAAGATCAAGAGACGTCATTGGCAGCATGCAAATCGCCCACCGGGCGCCATGTCGGTCAATCTGGTGACATGCATGCATTCGGAGATGTGTTCCTTGTCGCTGCAGCCCGGGGGCGAGAACTACTACGATGTCGCAATCCTGGATCTCGGAGCAATTAACAGCGCTCAGGTTCTGAGCTTCGTGCTGGTCGCGCAATACAAGCCCGTCGATGACATCCCCAATCATTGCCACTTCGAGGTGGTACCGAAGGATGGGGTGGTAATGAAATGGATGGAATTCTCTGCGGTTCTTGACGAGCCTTTCCCGGACTGCGGAAAGCTGCCAGGAAATGAACAGGAACGCCAAGAGGCCACCAAGGCGGCGGAGCAGTATCGTTCGTTCGTCGATATCAAGCGTTGGGTGCGTAATCGGAACGGTACCCTTGTTTGACGATTCACCCTCGCAACTTTTCACGGTACATCCGTTTCTCCCACGCACAACAACCGGCGCAAAGGCAAAGCGATCGTGCCCAGCTGATACTCGGTGCTCGCGGAGCCAAGCCGACGCCCTACGCCCACGGGGCAAACTTCCTCAACACGATCTCCAGCAGCGCTGCAGCGGTTTTGGTCGGCTTACCCTGACATTGCGGGAAGCCACACTTGAGAACCAATCGCAGCTTCCGGTTGTGCCACCTATAGCCATCAATAAAAGACAAATGGCGGCATGGCGTTTTGGCACGTCGTTTGCACAGAAGACCCCGGACGCTAGCTCACACACAAATGGCCCCGACAGGAAGCGGTCACGTGGTGGGCTGCATGCGACCAGGCCGTATCTAAGAAGGGGAGTCTGCTGGAATGAGGGAGAAAACAATGCCTGAAGACGCGACGCAAAAGCAACGGCATCCGTGGCATGCCGTCGAAGCCGATGACGTGATGGCCGATTTTCAGGCGAATCC
>SKJM01000315.1 GCA_007122045.1 Planctomycetales bacterium
CCGAACCGATGCGTTCTCGAAGTGCTCCACCACCGCCCGCACCGCCGGGGCTTCGCCGGAGATCACCGTGTTCTCCGGCCCGTTCACGGCGGCAATGGCCGCGCGGCCGCCGTGGGGCGCCAAGGCCGCTTCGACCCGGGCACGATCGGCGAAGATCACGGCCATCACGCCGCCCCGGGGCAACTGCTGCATCAACCGCCCGCGGGCCGTAATCAGCCGCATACCGTCTTCGAGGGAAAAGACCCCGGCCAGGCAAGCCGCGGCATACTCGCCGACGCTGTGCCCCAACAGCACGGCCGGCTCGACTCCCCAGCCCCGCCACAGCGAGGCCAAGGCGTACTCCAAGGCGAACAGGGCCGGCTGGGTGAAGCCGGTCTCATCGAGCCGCGCCGCGGCCTCCGGCGCGGCGTAGATGGCCTGCAGCAGCGAGTCGCCCGTGATCGCCCGGTATATCCCCTCGCACTCCTCCATCGTCCGGCGGAATCGGGGCTCCTGCTCGAAGAGGCTTCGCCCCATTCCCGCGTATTGCGAGCCCTGGCCGGTGAACAGAAAGCCCACGGCGGTGCGGCCGCGGGCGGGCACGTGTGCAGCGGTAACTCCGGCTCGCGCGCGTCCTTCCCGGACGGCGGCCAGCCCGTCTTCGGCCGCCTTGGCGGTGGAGGCGACGACCGCCGCCCGGTGGCTAAAGTGCGACCGGGTGGCGTTGGCCGTGTAGCACACGTCGGCCAGGGCGGCGGCGTCGCCGGCGGCCACCACTTCCGCGTATTGATCGGCGCGCCGCTTCAGGGCGGCCTGCGTCCTCGCGGAAAGGGTCAGCAGGTGAACGGGCCGCGGGGGCGTGGGAGCAGGCGGCGGTGCGGGCGGCGGCGGGGGCGCCTCGACGATGACGTGCCCGTTGGTCCCCCCGAATCCGAAGGAACTCACCCCGGCGATTCTCGGCCGTTCGCCGCAGTCCCAGACGAGCGATTCCCGGGGGATTTGCAGCCGGGTCCCTTCGAGGTTGATGTGCGGGTTGAGTTGGTCGAGATGGATTTGGCCGGGAATGCGCCCGTGCTGCATCATCAAGATCACTTTGACCAACCCACCCATGCCGGCTGCGATTTCCAGATGCCCGATGTTGGCCTTCACGGAAGTCAAGTAACACGGCGGTTCGTCGCGGCGCGTTCGGCGGAACAACTCGCCGAGCGCCTCGACCTCGATCGGGTCGCCCAGCGGCGTTCCCGTTCCGTGCGCCTCGATGTACGATACGGCGTCGGGGCCGATGCCGGCGCCGGCCATGGCCGCGCGGATGACCGCCTTCTGGGCGCCGCCGTTGGGGGCGGTGATTCCCGACGTCCGACCTACGTGGTTCACCGCGCTGTGGCGCAGCACGGCCAGCACGGTATCGCCGGCCTCCAGGGCGTCGGCCAGCCGTTTGAGGATCACCACGCCGCATCCCTCGCCACGAACGTAGCCGTTGGCCGAGGCGTCGAAGGGCCGGCAGCGCCCGTCGAGCGAAAGCATCCTCGCCTTGGAGAGGGCCATCATCGCGTCGGGCGCGAGGATCAGGTTCACCGCGCCGGCCAGGGCGGCGTCGCACCCGCGGTTCCGGAGGCTGTCGATGGCCAGGTGAACGGCCACCAGCGCCGACGAGCAGGCCGTGTCGACCGCCATGCTCGGACCGTGGAAATCGAAGATGTAGGAGAGGCGGTTGGCCGCAATGCTCAGGGCGTTTCCCGTCCCCGAATGCGCGTCGATGTACTCCAGGAAGTTGCCGTACTGGGCGGGAATCTTCGAGTAATCCGTCTGGCCCATGCCCATGAACACGCCGGTTCGCGAGCCGGCCAACTGCTCCGGCACCAGCGCCGCGTGTTCCATCGCCTCCCATGCCACCTCCAGGAGAAGTCGCTGTTGGGGGTCCATCCGCGCCGCTTCGCGGGGCGTGATTCCGAAAAAGAGGGCGTCGAACTGGTCCACCTGGTCGAGAAACGCACCCCAGCGAACGGCCATCTTCCCCGGCGCGTCGGGATCGGGGTCGTAGTACCGGTCCACCGGCCAACGGTCGGCGGGAATCTCGGTCATGGCGTGGCCGCCTTCGGTGATGAGGCGCCAGTAGGCCGCCGCGTCTGCGGCCTGGGGGAAGCGGCATGCCAGTCCCACCACGGCAATCGGTTCCGCCGTCCGGCTGCCCGCTGCCTGTTCGCGCAGTCGCTTCTCAAAGAGTTCCCGCTGAGCCGGCGACAATTTGGACAAACGCTCGACGACGCTACTCATGTGGTTCCGACTCCGCCGAAGTTGCTTCCGTAAGCGTTCACGGGAGACGGTCCCTTCCCGTGCACGATGATCACAGGCTTCACTCCACCGTCCCTCGGTTCTTCTTTCCCGGCGTGGTCGGCGGACACCGAGGGGCCGATATGCCCCTTTGTGCCGTATAGCTTAGTTCATTCGTATGGACCGGGCAAGCGGGGGGACATAGTGTGCGTACTTGCCGCATTGACCTGGTGGCGCCCTCCGTTTGCCTGTCGGATGGGCATCCGTTCGCAGGGGTCTATCGGCCTTTTGCGGCGTAGAAGGTGTCCCCATGGATAATGCTATCCCTCCGGTGAAGGGACCGGCGCATTTTTCGGCCATCGTCTTTCCCTGGAAGACGGCCTAGGCCGAAAAAATGAATAGTCGCCAAAATGAATAGTCGCCCGCCTGCCCGTGAACGGCTGCCCTAGGCGTACGGACGTGGGGAGTTGCGCTACCCCAATGAGGGGCTTCGATCGCGGGGGTTCGGGCAATGTACGCTGAGTAGGGCAATGCGGAAAGATATTCGGAATATCGTTCGGCCTCTTGACTCGGCGTCACAGCCCGTTGAATAATAGAAATAGGCTCGCGGCACCCATGGACCATGTTGCCGGTCCCGGTTTGACGTTGGCACGAAGTCCTTCCTGAACACCCTTGGCGCTTCGTGCCGACTAAACTAAGACCCTCCACCCCCGCACCTACCGAAAGTTGCCGTCCCAACCTCTGAAATGCACGCGCGTCCGACCTGTCGGGGATGAAACGTGGCAATAGTAAAGGATTCTGCGATATGATCGTTGTCTTGTGGAGTTCGGTCGTAGCGATTGCGCTGACGATTTCGGTGGCGGTGTTCTTGTGGATGGTTTATGCTCCGGTGGTCGCTCGGGGGCTTGCCGAAATGCCCTGGCTGCCGAGCAGGCTGCCCGCTACCACCCCCGATGAATACTCCGAGGGCATCTTCGAGGCCGAAACAGTTTCGTTCGACACCGAGGACGGCGTTCGTTTGGCGGGCACGTACCTGCCCACGACGGCGCGGCACCGCAAGGGGGTCATCATTTTCTGCCACGAATTGCGGGGCACGCGGTGGACGGCCCTGACGTTTACCGGCGGCCTTCGCGATGAAGGGTTCGATATTCTGGCATTCGACTTCCGTAATCACGGCGACAGCACCAC
>SKJM01000099.1 GCA_007122045.1 Planctomycetales bacterium
CTCGAGCGCGACGACACCGGCCCGGTCGCCTACGAAGGCACGGCCACGTGGAACCGCGCCGCCTACAGCGAAACGCCCGTCACCGCCGAATGCACCTGCACGTACGCCGACGGGGTGAAGCTCGTCCTCCGCTCCAGCGGCGCGTTCGCCGACCGGTACATCCGGTTCGTCGGCACGGACGGCTGGGTGCAGGTGGACGACCAGACCAACGCGGTGACCACCTTCCCGGAGTCGATCCGTCGCGACGCAAGCATTTCGGCGCGAAGCTGGGCCCAGACGGGCGACCACGTGCGGAACTGGCTCGACTGCATCAAGTCGCGTGGCCGGCCCGTTTGCCATCCGGAAAGCGCGCACCGCGCCAACACCATCTGCCACGCGGTGAACCTGGGCCTCCGCCTGGGCCGTTCCCTCCGCTGGGACCCGCAGGCCGAACGCTTCCTCGACGATGCGCAGGCTAACGCGAAGCTGCACCGCGCCATGCGCCCGCCGTGGAGGGTGTAGTTGGGGGGAGCCTGGGGCCGGTCACCCCGTGTTCGTCCCGCCTCGCAGCATCGACGTATTCGCACCAACCGGGGGCTGTCTGCATCCTGCCACGGCGCGCGAGGCGCCTGTGGCCGCTATGCGTGTGGTATATTCCTTCGTGGGAGTATGCTCCGGGGTTCGCGGCACAACGCGCACAGGTGGAATAATCTGCCCGCGAGAGCTCGGCGGAGGGGCTGGCACCCACCCATGGCATGTACCCAACCGCTTGAGGAAACTCGTGCATCGGCAGGCCCGAACTTATGCCCAGTGATACCCTTTACTTCGTCACCGGCGCCGCCGGATTTGTCGGCACGCGGCTGGTGCAGGCACTGGTGGAGCGGGGGTGCGCGGTCCGCGCGCTGATCCACCGCACGGAGCCCGCCGCGCCGCCCGGCTTCACCTGGGGCGAGAACAACCCCTTCGCCGGCGACCGGCTGGAACTGGTCCGCGGCGACGTGACCGACCGCGGGTCGCTCGAGCGGGGCATGGCCGGCTGCACCCACCTGTTCCACGTGGCCGCCTATGCCAAGAATTGGGCGCCCGACCCCAAGGTGTTCGCCCAACAGAATATCGAAGGCACGCGGAACGTGTTGAGCGTCGCCCGGCAGTTGGGCGTGCGGCGGGCCGTATGCACGTCGACCATCCTCACCCTGGGGCCCACCCGGCCCGGCGAGGTGGGCGACGAGGACATGCCGCGCACCACCGGCCGCTACTTCACCGAATACGAGGCCACGAAGGCGGCGGCGGAACGGGAAGTGCTGGCCATGGCGGCCGAAGGATTGCCCGCCGTGGTGGTCAACCCGGCCCGCTTATACGGCCCCGGACACCTGACCGAGGGCAATGCGCTGTCGCGCCTGATCGACCAGTACGACCGCGGCCGCATGCCGTTGCTGCTGAACCGAGGTGTGAACGTGGGCAATTACGTGCTGGTCGACGACGTGGTTGCGGGGCACCTGCTGGCCATGGATCGCGGGCGGCCCGGCGAGCGGTACATCCTGGGCGGCGAGAACGCCTCGCTGAAGGAGTTCCTCCGCACGGTCGACCGGGTGAGCGGCAAGCGTCATATCCACGTTCCCATCCTCGGCGTTTCGCCGCTGGCGTTCGCCTGGCTGCAGAAGAAGCGGGCCGAGTGGTTCGGCGTGTATCCGACGATCACGCCCGGCTGGGTGCGAACGTTCCTGGTCGATTGGGCCTACCGCTCCGACAAGGCCCAGCGCGAACTGGGGTACGCCCCCACGCCGCTGGAGCAGGGAATTCGCATCACCTACGAGTGGCTGCTTCGCGCCCGAAAGGAGACGGCATGATCGGTGAGATTGTTCGAGAGTTGGCCGGTGCGGTGCGCGGTCCGCAGCGCAAGCCGACGGTCATTCTGCTCAGTTCCACGGTGCTGATGATCGCCTGGTGGTACTTCGGCTCGCCGGAGTTCTACCTCGAGCACTTCGCGGCGGCGGGCGGCGCGCCGTCGGCGGCGCCCGCCGTCTATTACTTTGTAAGCTGCTTCCTGCTGCTGGGCGCCGTTCCGGCGCTGGTGGTCAAGTTCGTGCTCCGCGAGCCGCTGGCCCACTACGGCGTGCAGTGGGGCGACCGCGTTCGCACGTTCCGGTCCTTTCTCGTTTTGGGGCCGTTGTTCATCGTGGGCGGGTATATTTCATCGCGCACGCCGGCTGTGGCGGCGTACTATCCGATCAACCAGGCGGCGTGTGAGTCGGCCGGGGCGTTCGCGGCCCACGCCTTCTGGTACCTGCTGTTCTACCTGGGCTGGGAGTTCCACTTCCGCGGCTTCCTCCAATTCGGCCTTCGCGACTCGATGGGCGCGACCAACGCCCTGCTGGTCCAGGTGATGGCTTCCTCGATCGTCCACTTCGGCAAGCCCGGCGTGGAAACGTTCGCCGCCATCCTCGGCGGGATCTTGTGGGGCTGGATCGCCTACCGCACGCGCTCGATCGTTGCCGGCCTCGGGCAGCACGCCCTGCTGGGACTTTCGCTCGACTTCTTTCTGTGTCGAGGGTAAGGCGGCTGTCGTGGTGAAACGACACAGTTTCGGTTCCCAATTCCGTTCCATGTGGTGATGTCCGTACGTGTCAAGGAGCGTTGTCAACGATGCGATCTGGTGAATCTTTCACACTTTTCGATGAGCGTGGGGCACGTTCCTCGCCACCGGCTTCCAGCTACTGTCCGGCTCCCGCTCACCGGGACAACCCCGGGGGGTGGCGTGGGGCAGTTAGGGTCGCCGGCCGTCCGGTCCACGGCCGTGGAAGGCCGGTCCGTTCTTGCGGAAACCGGTTGTGGCACCCCGCGACGGTGGGCACGTTGACCGCACGTGCTGGCGCCGCTATGGTAGAGGTTGTGGGCGTTACGGTTGTAATTCCACGCGTCGGAACCGTGCCGGCGGCTCGCGGGCACCGCCGGAGCACATGATGATTTCGGCCACCCCCACGCGGGCGGGTCGGTGGTCGGGGCGCTGGGCACGGACCCCGATCCCGCGTACACCAAGACCGGGAAACAGAGGTGAAAAATGAAGCGTTTCGCATGGATCGCGGCAACACTGATCGGGTGTGTCGCGGCAGGCGCGGCTCACGCGGCGGAGCGGCCGAACGTGATTCTGATGATGGCCGACGATGTGGGCTGGCGCGATACGACCCCTTACGGAAGCACGTTCTACGAAACGCCTAACCTGGAGAGGCTGGCGGCGCGGGGAATGCTCTTTACGAACGCCTACGCGGCCAGTCCGCTGTGTTCGCCCACCCGAGCAAGCGTACTCACCGGCCAGTATCCGGCGCGGTTGCGGTTGACGACGCCCGCCGGGCACCTGGCCAAGGTGATCCTTGATCCGCAGGTGCCCGAGGCGGCAGCCCCGGACCACCACGCGGTGATGCCGCAAACGCGGACGCGGCTGCCCAACGAATACATAACC
>SKJM01000078.1 GCA_007122045.1 Planctomycetales bacterium
AGCTTTGAGCAACTGTCTATGGCTACACCCGAATCGCCTGCCGGCCCAAGCTATTCGTTCCTGTTCCGGCTCCTGCACTGGGCGCTGCCGGTAGCGGCGCTCGTCTTGGTCCTGACCGGCCTGAGCCTGCACGCGGTGGCGCGGCCGGCATGGTCGGTGTTCGCCGGCACGTTGCCCGCCTGGGCCTGGCCCGGGCGAGTTGGCTTGTGGCACCTGGTGGCCGCGTTGCTGTTTACGCCGGGTACCGTGGCTGTGGCGGTCCTCTACGGCCGTTTCTGGCTGGGGCGGCCCAACGTGAAGCTTTGGCTGCTGCTGTCGAGCCTGCTGCTGGCCGGCACCGGACTGCTGCTGCTGGCGCCCATGGGACCGCCGGCCGTGTACAACGCCGCCCGGGCGCTGCACGGTCTTGTGGGCCTGGTGGCGATGCCGGTGGCCCTGGTGTGGCACACGATCGAGGGTTTCACGCGCCACCGGGGCCGCTTGATCGCCGCTTTCTGGCGCGGTCCGGCGCCGCGCTGGGCGCCGCTTGCCGCCTTCGTGCTGCTGGCCGTGGCGTCGGCGTGCTTGGTGCTCAACGGACTGCCCCTTGTGCCGCCCTGGCGCACGCTGGAGGCGGCCCGGATCGATCCGCCTGCAAACACCGATTCAACGGTCGATCTGGCCGCGCTGCCCTGGCGCGAAGCCCGCCCGCTGACGATCGAGCTTGCCAACGGCGCCGGCTACCGCGACGGCCGGACCACCGCCACGCTGCGCGCCCTGCACGACGGCCGCCACCTGTTCCTGAAGGCCGAGTGGCTCGACCCGGACGAGGACCGCCGCTACCGCCCGTGGCGCCGAACCGACGACGGCTGGGAACACCTGGTCACCAATCCGAACGACGAGAACGTGTACGCCGAGGACAAGTTCGCGATGGTCTTCCCCATCGAGCCGAACCCGTGGTTCGAACGGTTCGGCTGCGCCGCCTCGTGCCACGCGGGCGGCGGGCGCGACTACGGCTACAAGGCCACGCCTCGGCTGCTCGACGTGTGGCACTGGAAGGCCGTCCGCACCGATCCGGTCGGGCAAGTCGACGACCAATACTGGACGGTGGCCGACTTCGAGCAGAGGAACGTCGGCCGGCTGAGCGACCCGCGCGACGGCGGCGGCTACGCGAGCAACGTGTCGGACGACGCGACCCACCCCGCCTGGCTGCCCGAGCAACTGGAACGGGTGCGCGACGGGATCATTCCGCGGGAACACGCGGTCGAGTACACCCCGGAGGCGGCCGTGGCCATTCCGCCCGGCACGATGATCCCCGGCATTGTGGCCAGCCCGATGAGCGGCGACCGGGGCGACGTCCGGTGCGTTTCGGAGCACCGCGACGGCCGCTGGCGGGTGTACATGGAACGCGCGCTGGAGACGGGCAGCGACTACGACGCCCGCTTCATTCCGGGCGAGCCCCTGCCGTTCACCGCCGCGGCGTTCGACCGTAGCGGCAAGCGCCACGCGTACAACCATACCGTTTACCGGCTCATGCTGTTGCCGTGAGGGCGTTTGGGTGGGAAGGCCCGTCCGCGACAAGCGAGCGGCATGTGATCGAAGAAGGAACACTCAATCTTGGCACGACGGCCCACTACGATCGAAACGCTGGCGATTGCGGCGCTGGCGCTCTGGCTGGGCGGCTGCGGCCCGGCCGACCCGCCGCAGTTTCAGCTCAACACCGAGGGGCGCGAGCCCGACTCGATCGGCCGCTCGCAGCGCGAAGCGATCCTCGGCGCGCTGGACCGGCTTTACGGCACGCCCGACGAGCCCGGCGTGCCGCGGGACGTACGGCTCGACCTGGACCGGCTGCGCGTGGCCGCCGGCCCCACATTCGGCGACGAGCAGGGGCGGCGGTTCGGCCTGTACCGGGGGCATTGCGCCCGGTGCCACGGCATCGGTGGTGACGGGGCCGGACCGGCCGCGCGGCTGCTGAACCCCTATCCCCGCGACTTCCGGCAGGGCATCTTCAAGTACACGCGCACCGCCTCGGGGGCCAAGCCGGTTCGGGAAGACCTCGAGCAGACGCTACAGTTCGGCGTTCCCGGCACCGCCATGCCGTCGTTCGCCCGGCTGGCCGACGACGACCGCGCGAACCTGATCGAGTACGTGAAGTACCTGAGCCTTCGGGGTGAAACCGAACTGTTCCTTTTGCAGGTGGTGGTCGATGAGGACGAGTACCTGCCGCTAAGCAGGTCGATGGTGCTCGAGGACGGCGTGCTGCCCCTGGCCGAGTTGTGGGAGGGCGCGGCCGACCTGGTCGTCACTCCGCCGCCTCCGCCGCCGGTGGCCACGCGCGAGCAGTGGCTGGCGTCGGTGGAACGGGGCCGAGAGGCGTACCGCAACGAAGCGGCCCGCTGTGTCGATTGCCACGGCCCCGAGGGGCAGGGCGACGGCGAGGAGGAGGAAATCCACGACGACTGGAACAAGCCGAAGGCCGGTATGACCGCGTCGCACACGCGGGAACTGGCCCGCCGATTCACGCTCCCCGTGCAGGAGCTTCGGCCCCGCGATTTCACCACGGGCATCCTCCGTAGCGGCGACCGGGCCGACAGTTTATACTGGCTCACCCACATTGGCATCAAGGGCACGCCGATGCCGGCCGCCGGCCCCCAGCCCGGCGTGCCCGGGCCGCTGACGCCGGAGGAAATCTGGCACGTGGTCCACTACATCCGCCACTTGGCGGGCCAGGGCAAACCCTAGGGGACTGTCCCAATTTTCGCGGCACCAGGAGACATCGCCCTACTAATTGACGGTCAAGCCGCGAAAATGGGACTGTCCCCTTACGACCGAGCTTCCGACCGAGGACGATTCGATGACCGACACCCAATGGGAAACGCTGCTGAACGTACTGGCCGGCCGGCGGGTCGACCCGCTGCCGGTGGGCCTGATTATCGACTGCCCGTGGCTTCCCGGGTGGGCCGGGTCCACCATTTTCGACTACCTCGCCGACGACCGCCTCTGGCTGGAAACCAACTTGCAGGCCGCCCGGCGGTTCCCTGACGTAATGCTCCTGCCCGGTTTCTGGGCCGAATACGGCATGTGCACCGAGCCGGCGGCGTTCGGCGCCCGCTGTATATGGCCCGAGAACGATTTCCCCTTCGCCGCCAAGATGCTCCACGACTACGCCGACATCGCCCGCATGACCAGGCCCAACTGCCGCACCGACGGCATGTGCCCGTTCGTGATTCGGCGGCTGCAGCGCAATCGGGCGGCCATCGAGGCCGCGGGCCACGCGGTGCGGCTGGCCACTTCGCGCGGGCCGTGGAACATCGCCACCTACCTCATCGGCCACACCGAAGCGCTGGTGGGCGTGAAGCTTTACCCCGAGGAAATCCACCAACTGCTCGACGTGGTGACCGGATTCATCTGCGACTGGATCGCCTACCAGGCCGAGCAGTTCCCGACCATCG
>SKJM01000056.1 GCA_007122045.1 Planctomycetales bacterium
AGGAGCGTTGCGATGGAGTCGGTCTTGGGCTCGATCATGCGTTATAGGTCCTCCTGCGCGGCCGCGGCGAGTTCCGCGTCGGGCACTCCCTCCAGGATGCGCTGGAGCACTTCGGCAATCATCGCCTGCTCCTGCGGCGTCTTGAATTCTCCGATGATCCTCGACCGCCGCTGGTCGGCCATTTCGGCCAGCAGGACGACGACGGTGTCGAGTTCATCATTGTTGAGCATCTCGATCAACTGGGCCTTCGCCTGCGCCGGCCGGACGCTCTGGAGGATGCGCCGCACGTCGTCCATTCCCCGGGCGACCGCGCCCTCGCGTAACTCGTTCAACTCGGCTTCGAAGGCATCGCGGGCCGTCGTCAAGCGCCGGCGCTCCTCGGCAAGGTTCTGCTGCTCGGTGCGGAACTGCGCCAGCGCGCTGGCCAGCGCTTGCTCCCGGCGTTCCAGGTTGCGGTACTTCAGCGCCCGGGTGGCTCGAATCTCGTCGAACGAAACCTGCTCGGTCACCACGTCCTCGGCCTTGACCATCGCGGTTTCGCGCATGGCGAACAGGTCGACTCCCTGGGCCAGGGCCAGGATTTGCACCAGGCGGTCCCGGCCGAGGTCCCATCGCCAAGTGGCAATCCCCAACAGGAGGATCTGCGCCAACAGGGTCGCCACGGCGAAGTAGGCGACAAGCGGGGCCAGGATGCCGATGAATCGTTGCATCACTGCTCCTCCTCGCGGCCGGTTCGGGCGGCGGTGGCCTCGTCAAGCTGCCGGATGTCGCGGCGCGCCTCCTCGTGCCGGTGCCGTTGCTCCTGCCGCTCGCGCAGCTTTTCCAGAACCCGCACCTCCCGGTTGGCGGCCGTCAGGGACTCGCGGCGGCGCTCGATTTCGCCGGCGACCGCCTGCCGCTGCTGCGCGAAGTGTTTCTGTTGGGCCCGGAGCACCAGTTCGTATCGCTGGGTTTCGACCATTCGGTCGAGGTCGAGGCTTCCGGGCATGGCGGCGCCGCGGCAGGCGGCGCGGAGCGCGGCAAGCTCCTCGGCCAGCGCGGCTTCGTGCTGTTCGAGCAGGTCGTCGGCCCGGTACGCTTCGGCGAGTTGCGCGCGTCGCTGGTCGCGCACCGACTCGCCGAGTCGCAGTAAGGTCGCCAATCGGAATCGAAACTTGGCCATTAGTTCGGCTGTTTGTTAGGCTGCTGGGTTTTTCGGTAAATGCGCAACAGGCCTTCCCGCGCCGCCTCCAGGGTGGCCGGCTGGTCGACCGGCTGCCGGAGGAAACCGCGGATGTCGTCGAGCAGGTCGGTGGCGATGTCCACCCGGGGGTTGCTGCCTCGACGGTAGGCGCCGATGGAAATGAGGTCTTCGTGGTCGCGATACACCGCCAGCAATTCCCGCAGCGCGACGGCCGCCGCGCGGTGCTCGTCATCGGCCACCTCCGGCATGAGGCGGCTGAGGCTTTCGAGCACGTCGATGGCCGGATAGTGCCCCTGCGCGGCCAAGCGGCGCGAAAGCCACGTGTGCCCGTCGAGCAGGCCGCGCACCGTATCGCTGATCGGCTCGTTGGGGTCGTCGGCTTCGACCAGGACGGTGTAGAAGGCGGTGATGCTTCCCCGCGGGCTCCGCCCGGCCCGCTCGACCAGCCGCGGCAGCGCGGCGAAGACGGAGGGGGTGAATCCGCGGGTAGTGGGGGGTTCGCCGGCGGCCAGTCCGATCTCGCGCTGCGCCAGGGCGAATCGCGTGAGCGAGTCCATCAGCAGGAGCACGTCCTTGCCCTGATCGCGGAAGAACTCGGCAATGGCGGTGGCCGTGGCGGCGGCCTGCACGCGAACGAGGGCGGGCTGGTCGCTGCCGGCGACGACGACGGCGCTTTTGGCCAGTCCTTCGGGCCCGAGGTCGCGTTCGATGAAGTCGTTCACTTCGCGTCCGCGTTCGCCGATCAAGGCGGTGACGATCACGTCGGCGGCCGTATAGCGCGACATCATGCCCAGCAGGACGCTCTTGCCCACGCCGGAACCGGAAAAGATGCCCATGCGCTGCCCCTTGCCGCAGGTGAGCAGGCCGTCGATGGCTCGCACGCCGGTGGAAAGGGCCGTATCGATGCGGGGCCGGGAGCAGGGATGCGGGGGGGCCGCGTGGAACGCCGCCCGGTGCGGGAGCACCGGCTGCGGTTTGCCGTCGACCGCCTGCCCCGCGGCGTCGAACACCCGGCCGAGCATGGCCTCGCCCACGCGAAGCCACCGCGCCGTGCGCCGCAGCCGCACCCGGTTGCCGTGCCGCACGCCGGCCGGCTCGCAAAACGGCGAGAGCAGCGTCATGTGATCCTTGAAGCCAATCACCTCTCCCTCGAGCGATTCGCCGGGCGCCCGCTCGATCTCCACCACGGCGCCCACCGGCGCCGGGAGACCCGCGACGGAAATCGTCGTCCCCACGGTGCGCACCACCGTGCCGCTCAGCCCGGTGGGCATCATGCGTTCGAGTTGGCTGGTCACGTCGAGCATAGGTACGGCTGTCTCAGGTCAGTTCCTCTTCAATCCGGGCGAGCTGCGTCTCGATTTGCTGGTCGATCACGCCGAAGCTGGTCTCGACGCGGCAGCCGGCAGGGGTGACGTCGGGGTCGGGAATGACCTCGGCGGTGGCCAGCGGCGCCAGTTCCTTCGTCAGCGCGTCGGCCTGGCCGTCCATGGCGGCGTAATCGTCGGGGTGCAACCGGATGCGCAGGTGCGAGGTGCCGGCGGCCAGTTCGAGGGCCTCGCGCAATTGCCCGGCGGCGAACGCCGGCGTGTCGGTGATTTCGCGCCGCACGATGCGGCCCGCGATCGCGGCGGCAACGTGGATGGCCGCGGTTTCCCAGTGCACCAGCCATGCCTGCCTGGCATACTGCACGTCCTGAACCACCTGCCGCAGCGCCGGGAGCACGGAAGCCAGTTCGTTGCGGACGATCTCGGTTATCTGCTGTTGTCCCGCCCGGTAGCCCTCGGCTTGGGCCTGCTCCTTGACGGCGACGGCCTCCTGCTGCGCCCGGGCGACGATCTTGCGGGCCTCGCCGCGGATGCCGTCGAGGTACTCGTTTGCGCGGGCGGCCATGTCTTCAAAGTTGAAGGGCACGTGCCGCGTCGCGCCGCTTTGCTCGGTGGCTCGAATGATCGTTGCCATGGGTACTCCTCGCTCAGCCGGTCAAGACCATGCCCGATTCCGCGCGTCCGATCTCCAGTCGCCCTTCCCGATGAAGCTCCGCCGCGAGCCGCTCCATGCGGCGCCGGGCCTCCTCGACGTCGCGCAGTCGGACGGGGCCGGGTTCCTCGAGTGCCCGCCGCAGCCACTGCGACTCCTCGCGGGGGAGGCTGTCGAGCACGCGCCGCACCAGCGCCGCCGGCGCGCCCAGCAGTGCGGTGGCCGCCAGCGGCCGCCCGGCTGTGCGGAACAAGCCGGCCAGGCCGGCCGG
>SKJM01000422.1 GCA_007122045.1 Planctomycetales bacterium
CGTACAAGGCCTCGCAGGGAATTGAGGATTACGACGTGAACCGCGACGCCAGCCACCACGAAATGCGGAGCTTCACCTGCGCCCAATGCCACGTGGAGTATTATTTCGCCCAGCCCGGCAATCAGCTTGTCTATCCCTGGCACCGCGGCCTGCTGGTGGAAGAGATGGAGGCGTATTACGACGAGATCGAGTTCACCGACTGGACCCACGGCATCACCGGCGCGCCGATGCTGAAGGCGCAGCACCCGGAGTTCGAATTGTGGCGCCAGGGCACGCACGCCGCGGCGGGGGTTTCCTGCGCCGACTGCCACATGCCCTACCGGCGCGTGGGCGCGATGAAGATATCCGACCACCACGTCCGCAGCCCCCTGCTGGACGTGGCGGCCTCGTGCCAGACCTGCCACAACGTTCCGGAGGAGGAGCTTCTCTCGCGGGCGCACAGCATCCAGGACCGCACCCATACGCTCATCCTGCGCGCGGCCGAGGCCGTGGTCGATATGGTCGAGGCGATCGTCGAGGCGAAGGAGGCGGGCGGCACCGAGGAGCAAATTGAGCCGCTTCGCGCGCTGCACCGCACGGCGCAGTGGCGGTTGGATTTCATCGTCTCGGAGAACTCGCACGGCTTCCACGCCCCGCAGGAATCGGCGCGGATCCTGGCCGAGTCGATCGACTACTCGCGCCGGGCGGTCGCGGCGGCCCGGGACGTGAAAGCCGCCCCCGAGGGCCCGCCCCGCGAGGTCGAGCGCGAGCCCATCTACGGGGTAACGCCCGATGAGGAAGCCCCCCCCATGCCGGGTCCGGAAGACATCGTCCCCTGAGTGGCACAGGAACGGACTTGCCGTGAGTTGGAGTGCCGCTTCTGCGCGGCTTTTCCAACCGGCTAAAGGCGGGACTCCAACGAAGATGTCGTCCCCGGAGCGGCGCTTGGCGGACGCATTGCCGCGGGGCCGCCCTCAATTGCCTGCGGCACCCACCCATTCGGAGGGTTTTGCCTTGCCCGGAAAAATAATTGCGTCTACTGCGCAGCATTGCTGGACATCCCATTTTCGGCGCGATATACTAGCAGCCAGTGGAGTATGGTATTCTCGGTGGGGTTTGACGGTTCCACCGAGTTGCCCGCCCACGTCCGCCGGATGCTCGGTCGATTGGCGGCCGGGCGGCGGAAGCCCTCCAGATTCCCGCATTTCCCCCCCAAGGTCCGAAGAAGGAGTTACCACATGATTCGGAGTGCATCACTGTCCCGCCCCGTTGAGTTGCTTTCGCTCGCTGCATTGATTCTGTGCGTGGCGGGAAGCCCGATGGTCGCATCTGCCGCCGATTGGCTCGGCCCCTCGGCCGTAACCGCCGCGGCCGACCGGGAGCACGTGTTCGTCGCCTGCCGAGACGCCGACCAGGTGCTGGTGGTCGAGGTGGCGTCGGGAAAGGTGGCCGGGAAAATTCCCGTGCCCGCCACCCCGACGGCCATGGCCCTTTGCCCCGAGGGAACGACCCTCTACGTCACGTGCGCCGCGCCGGCGAGCACCGTGGCCCTGATCGACGTCGAGAAGCGATCGGTCACCGGGACCATTCCCGCGGGCCACACCGCCACCGGCATCGCCGTGGCGCCCGACAACAGCAGGCTGTACGTGTGCAACCGGTTCAACAACGAAGTGGCGGTGATCGACGCGGCTTCGAAGGAGACCGTGGCCCGCGTGCCGGTCATTCGGGAACCGCACGGCGCGGTCATCACCCCCGACGGTGACACCGTCTTCGTCATCAACCACCTTCCGCTCGACCCGTGCGACGAGTTCGACGTGGCCATCGAGGTGGCGGTGATCAACACCGAGGACAATGAGGTTCACCACATCCGGCTGCCCAACGGCAGCACGGCCGCGCGGGGCATCGCCATGTCGCCGGACGGCCGGTACGTGTACGTCACCCACATCCTGGCCCGCTACCAAATGCCCACCACGCAGTTGGAACGGGGCTGGATGAACACCAATGCCCTGACCATCATCGACGCGGCCGAGAAGCAGTACGTCAACACGGTGCTGCTCGACGACGTCGACCTCGGCGCCGCCAATCCCTGGGGCGTGACGACCAACGAGGACGGCTCGCTCATTTTGGTGGCGCACGCGGGCACGCACGAGTTGAGCGTGATCGACGCGAAGGGCCTGATGGAGAAGCTGGCCGGCATCCCTGAGGAGCCGGACCCCGACCAAATGCCCGACCGCTCCATCTACGCCTCGGTTCGGCAGTCGGACGTGCCGAACGACCTGGCCTTCCTGGTCGGGCTGCGCCGGCGGATCAAGCTCGATGGGAATGGGGCGCACGGCGTGGCGGTGATCGGCGAGACGGCCTACGTGGGGATGCACTTCAGCGACACGCTGGCCGAAGTCGATTTGGAAGACCGCCCCGGGCGGCTGTCAACCCCATCGCCCTGGGCCCCACGCCCGAGATGACCATCCAGCGCCGCGGTGAGATGTTCTTCCACGACGCCGACCTCTGCTTCCAGAACTGGCAGAGTTGCGCAAGCTGCCATCCCGACGCCCGGGCGGACGGGCTCAACTGGGATCTGCTCAACGACGGGATCGGCAACCCGAAGAACACCAAGTCGATGCTGCTGGCGCACCAGACCCCGCCGTCGATGGCCGAGGGCGTTCGGGAATCGGCCGAAGTGGCGGTGCGGGCCGGGATTGTGCACATCCAGTTCGCCGTGCGGCCCGAGGAAGACGCCGTGGCCATCGACGAGTACCTCAAGGCGCTGGAGCCGGTGCCCAGCCCGTACCGGGTCGATGGCGAGTTGAGTCCGGCGGCCGAACGCGGGAAGAAAATCTTCTTCGACGAAAAGGTCGGCTGCGCCCGGTGCCACCCCGAGCCGCTGTACACCGACAACCTGTTGCACGACGTGGGCAGCCGCGGGTGGTTCACCCGCACCGACGCGTTCGTCACCCCCACCCTGGTCGAGGTCTGGCGGACCGCCCCGTACATGCACGACGGCAAGTGGCTGACCATCGAAGACCTCATCAAGAAGGGCGGGCACGGCGGCGAGGGGAAGGGCGGCGACCTGAGCGGGCTGACCGAGCAGCAGCTCGACGACCTGATCGAGTTCGTGCTGTCGCTGTAGTACGCGGGGAATACCATTGGGGGGGACTCTCCCAATTTTCGCGGCACGGCGCTACCGAGCCCGAACGGGCCGGCCGTCGGGCCGCGAAAACGGGATGGCCCCCCACCGGGGTGCAGGAATGGGCTTGCCGGTGCGCCCTGTTGGAGTTCACGCTTTAGCGTGCGAACCGAGGATGTGCGACCCGCAGCACGCTAAAGCGTGAACTCCAACGGAGCCATTCGCAGAGGTCAGCGCAAGTCCGTTCCTGCATCCCCCACTGTTATGTGCATGTGTCGGCAACGCCGTATGATCGATATCGCGCCCCCCCCAGCGCTTGCAGCCGCCC
>SKJM01000012.1 GCA_007122045.1 Planctomycetales bacterium
GCATTCTTGCGCCGTCGCCCCGGACACCCCTTCCACCGCAATGTACCCAGATCTATCGCCCCGGCTATGGCGAGCTAAAAAACGAGCCCGTTCCTGCACCCGGCATTGACAGCTTTGCCAGCGTTGCCAGCACCCGTGGCCCCTTGAACGGCTGGAATGACGATAGCCGCCAATTCAAGACCCACGCGAATGAGACGCCCGGATCAGAACTCGATGGGCGCGTTTGCCTCGGGCGCGGTGGGTACGAGGAACACTTTGCCGTCGCCCATGCGGCCGGTTCGGGCGGCCTCGACAATGATTCGCGCCACCTCGTCGGCCCGGGCATCGTCGACCCAGACGGTGATCTCGATTTTCGGCAGGAAGGCCAGCGAGTATTCGCTGTCGCGATATTCGTCCAGGTAGTTCTTCTGGCGGCCGAACCCCTTCACCTCGCACACGGAGCACGCCTCCAGCGCCGCGTTCTTCAGGGCGTCGAGTATCCGCTCGGCAAGAAACGGCCTCACAATGGCAATAAGCTGCTTCATGGCGCCCGTCAGTATAGCCGCCCGCCCGCGGGAATGCTATCATACGTCTCCTGGATGCCTTCCCCGACTTCTTTCTGTTGACCCGATGCTCCGCTGGCGACTACTGCTTGGAACGCTGCTGATTGCCGTTCTCGGTGTGCTGATCCGGCTCGACCATGTGGCGGCCATACCGGGCCTGTGGCTGTTCCCGGTGGCCCTGGTGTGCGCGGTGGCCGCCACCGGCGAGGTGCTGTACCTGGCCGGCGCGGCCGGCGCCCAGCCGTTGTCGTGGACCGTGTACGCCGGCAACGTGCTGCTGTTGGCAAGCAGTTGGCTGCCGCTGGTGTGGAAGCGGACGGCCGACCCAACGCCCGGCGCACCGGCCGGCACGTGGCCCCTGGTGGCCCTGGCCCTGTGCGTCCTGTTGGTGTTCGTGGGCGAGATGCGCCGTTTTCAGAAGCCGGGCGCGGCCACCGTCAACGCGGGCGCGGCCATGCTGGCCATGGTGTACGTCGGGCTCCTGCTGAGCCTGGTCGTGCAGCTTCGCGTTCAGTGGGGTACCTGGGCTCTGGTGTCGCTGCTGCTGGTGGTCAAGCTGGGCGACGTGGGCGCGTACACCGTGGGGCGGTTGCTGGGCCGGCACCCGATCGCGCCCGCGCTGAGCCCCGGAAAAACCGTCGAAGGGGCGGCCGGGGCGCTGGCTTTCTCCTGCGCCGCCTCGTGGGCAACCTTCCAGTGGATCCTCCCGCGGGTCTCGCCGGAAGCGGCAGCCGCCGGTCCCTGGTGGGGCTGGGTGGTCTTCGGACTGCTCGTCGGAACGGCCGGCATGGTGGGCGACCTGGCCGAGTCGCTCATCAAACGCGACGCCGGCAAGAAAGACTCCAGCCGGTGGATGCCGGGCTTCGGAGGCGTGCTCGACCTGCTCGACTCGGTCCTGCTGGCCGCCCCGGTCGGGTGGCTCTGCTGGGCGCTGGGGATTGTCGGGAGGTGAGAACCGTCTCACGTCCCCAGGGCTTCACCCCGGGCTGTCGAGTCAAGCCCCCTTCGGGGCAATTTGCTCTCAAGGCCTCCTCCGATAATGCAGGCCGTTGTGGAACAAAACGGGACATTCAGGCGGTGCCAAGATATGCAAGTTTTCACCTCCCCACCTCCGCATTCCCAAAGCGCGCGGCGAGCAGCCGCACGAGTTCCCGGGCCACGAACGCCTTGCTGCCCGACCATGCGGCCACGACGGTGCCCGCCTTGTCGAGCACCTCGACCGACGTATCGGCGGCATGGATGGCGGCCGGGCCGTTGACCACGATCAAATCGCAGCTTTTGCGTTCGAGTTTCTGCATCGCCCGCATGTGCACGTCCTCGGTTTCCAGCGCGAAGCCGACCATCCATTGGTCTCGGCGCACGGCGGCGAGCCGGGCGACGACGTCGGCCGTTTCGACCAGGTGCAAGTGCAGCGGCTCGCCCGTCTTGCGGATCTTGCCCTCGGCGATTTTCACCGGCCGGTAGTCGCTCGGGGCGGCGGCGGCAATCAGGCCGTCGCAGGTGGGAAACGCCGCCAGGCACGCCTCGAGCATGTCCTCGGTCGACACGACGGGGATAACTTCGGCGGCGGCGGGATAGGCCACGTCGACCGGGCCGGTGACGACCACCGCCTGGTGCCCGGCCTCCAGCACCGCCTCGGCCAGCGCCACCCCCATCCGCCCGCTCGAGGCGTTCGTGAGGAATCGCACCGGGTCGAGGTACTGCCGCGTGGGACCGGAGGTAATGAGGATGCGGGCCATCGGGTGGGGCGGGCGCTACGGCAGCGCGCCGGCAATCGCTTGGAAGATGACGTCAGGCTCGGCCATGCGGCCGGCGCCGGTCTCGCCGCAACTGAGGTACCCTTCCCCGGGGTTGACGACGATGGCGCCGTCGGCCTTCAGTTGCGCGATATTGCGCCGCACGGCCGGCTTTTGCCACATCCGCGCGTTCATGGCGGGTGCGAACAGCACCGGGCCGTCGAAGGAAAGCAGGATGGTGGAAAGCAGGTCGTCGGCCAGCCCCACGGCGGCCTTCGCCAGGATATTGGCCGTCGCCGGGGCCACGCACAGCAGCTCGGCCGCCTGGGCCAGTTCGATGTGCGGGTGGGGGCTGGGGCCGAAGGTGCGCGTGGCCACCGGCCGGCCGGTCAGTGCCTCGAAGGTCTTCGGGCCGACCAGCCGGGTGGCCGAGCGGGTCATGACGACCGTCACGCCGGCGCCGGCCTGGACCAGCCGGCTGACCAGCGCCGCCGTCTTGTAGGCGGCAATGCCGCCGGTTACGCCGATCAGCAGTTCGCGGTCCTTCATCGCGGCCTTACAGCGTGCGGAAGTCGAGTTCCGGCGGCCCGCCCTCTTCGGCGCCGGCGACGGTTTGCAGGTTCATTTCCATATCGAGGAAGATCTTGTCCTGCATGATCTCCTGGATGACGATTTCCAGGCGGTCTTTCGTGTCGAGCCGCACCAGCGGCCGCGCGCCGGCGTTCAGGGCCACCAGCCGCTTCTGAATGAGCGTGGAAAGCTTGAACCTTCCACCCACCTTGCTGATAATCGCCTCTTCCTTCAGTTCATCGAGCATACGCTTGCTTCTCCGCTTCTTGGTTCAGGATGTTGCATATTTCGTCGACCGCGCGATCGACGCGGTCGTTGGTGATTTGAAACCGGTACCGCCCGGCCAGGGCGATTTCGTCGCGCGCCCGGGCCAGCCGGTGCCGGACGGCGTTCTCGTCTTCCGTAGCCCGCCCTCGCAGGCGGCGTTCCAGTTCCTCGGTTGAACCGGGGTGGATGAAAAACGTCAAGGCGTCGGGATGGCGCTCCGTGACGGCCAGGGCCCCCTGCACGTCGATTTCCAGGACCGGCCACTTGCCCGACGCCAGGGCCGCGTCCACCTCGCTCTTGAGCGTTCCGTAC
>SKJM01000208.1 GCA_007122045.1 Planctomycetales bacterium
AGCTACACCAACCCGGCCAGCCGCACGGCGGGGGGCCGAACCGAAGGAGTTCGCGTCATCGTTACGTCATCTGCGATCCACCCGCGCGCGTCGGTCAGAACTCCCCCTTCACATACTGCTCGTACCGCTCCGCCACCCGGCCGGTCTCGACGTCGCCGCGGTGCACCAGCACGCCGACGCGCTGCGAGAGCGTTTCGCCTTCGGCCAGCGTGAACGGCTTGCCGCTCTGGGCGTCGGGGCGGCGGGGACCGAACGTGCCGTACTCGCGCGTCAGCCAGCGGCGGGGTTCGCTGTCGGCATCGGGCCATTGGAGCACGGCCAGCCCCTCGGCCACCCCATCGACGGTGTTCGAGTAATCGACCCACTTGGCCGGCTGCATGTTCGTGCCGTCCTGGCCCGTCTGCCCGCGGTCGTTGGTAATCGTCCCGCCGCCGTGTTGGCCGTTGAACGTCTCGTTGATGCGCAGGTAGGGCCAGGCGTAGTGGACGGCGTCGCTGACGAACCGGACGTCGCCGTGGGCGGCCGTCAGGGTGAAGGTGATGTCCAGCAGGTACTCGCCCTCGCCCAGGGGGACGATCCGCACGTCGCGCTGCTCGTCGAGCACGGGCACGTCGTGGTCCATGGTCCAAACGAGCTTCTCGCGGTAGGTTCCCACCTCGCCCGGTTCGAGGGCCGGAAACGAATCGTGCCGGATGCGGTCGCGGAACGGCGCGCGGCGGTTCTCGCCGGTGTACAGCGCGTCGTAGAAGCGGGCCCGCCGCCCGCCGTCGAGTTGCACGGTGTCGGCAAACCAGAAGGCGCGGTGGTGCGGGAACGGGTCGGCCTGCTGCGTGAGCATGTTCTTGCCCGAGGGACTGCGGAAGGGCCAGAAGTGCGTCAGGTCGACCTCGTCGCCGTACTGGTAGACAAAGGCCTCGTTGCCGTCGATGCGCACGGTCAATTGTCCGGCGTCGTCGTCGCGCTCGAACGCCACTTGGCCGGCGGGCGAGTCGGCTCGGGCGAAACTGCTGAAGGCGGCCAGGACGATGATGCCGGCAAGCAGCACACGGTAGGGGCTCGTTCTCGACATAACAAAATCTCCTTCGGGTTGAGGGTGTTTTGGAGTGCGGGAATTTATTCCCGCTTTCCGTCCTTTGGAGTGCGGGAATTCATTCCCGCTTTCCGTCGTCGCGCGACCCACCCTCTCCGGCCGGGCATGGGCACGATACCTGAAACAAAGCGGGAATAAATTCCCGCACTCCAAAAGGGGTAGCAAGGCAACGGCTGCTCGTGAAACAAAAGCGGGAATAAATTCCCGCACTCCAAAGGGGTGGCAAGGCAACGGCTGGTCAGGGCGAGGTCGTCTGCAAGTCGAACTCGACGGTCATGGACCTTGCGCCGGGTTCGACGATCAGTTCCAGCCCGCTGGTGCTCGGCTCGCGGTAGCGGGCGGGGACGTGGCTTTTGGCCGGCGGGCCTTCGGCTTGCGGCAGCGTTTCCCAGCAGTCGACGCCCACGCGATAATGGCCGGGAACCAGCCCGTCGGCCCCGTCGAACGAGGTGGCGCGGAAGTGGCCCTGGGCGTCGAACTCGGCCCGGCCGGGGCGGCGTGGGAACCCTTCGGCCGGTTCCAGCGGCGCGAAGTACACCATGCCTTCCTTCGGCGGCGGCTGGCCGTCGAACAGCACCTGGCCCCGCACGGCCACGGTTTCCGGCCGCTGGGGGCCGCAGCCGGCGACGGCGAGCAACAAGCACGTGCCAACAGCCGCCAGTCGAAAACGCGTCATCATGTTTCTCCTCATGGCAACGGCACCGGCTCGTCGCCGGCGCGGGTGCCCGGTTCCTTTTAACGGTTCACACCGGATCCGGCAACTCGTAGCCCTTACGGCGTTCGTAGTCGAGGTACGTGTCGGCGTCGTCGTCGTTGATGAACTGCTCCTTGACGGGGTCCCAGTGAAGGCGTCGTCCCGTCCAGCGGGCGATATTGGCCAGGTGGCAGACCGTGGCGGACCGGTGCCCGATCTCGACGTCCGCGCAGGGCCGCTCGCCCGACTTGATGCAATCGAGCCAGTCGCGGTTGTGATTGCGGCTGCGATAGAGCTGCACGTCCATCGCTTCCAGCTCGTCGGCCCCCACCTTGGCCAGCTCCGGCGGGTCGGTGCGGAGCGAGCCGCGGCCGCTGCGGATGGTGCCCTTCTCGCCGTAAAAGACGCCGCCGCCCATGGGCGCGTCGTCGGTGAACTCGACCTCGATGCCGTCGGCCCCGTCGTCGTAGCGCATGAAGATCTTCGGTTCCTTGGGGCCGTGAAAGCGGCCGGGCCTCGGCTCTTTGACGATCCAGGGCTCGAACGGCTCGCCTTCGGTCCATAGTTCGACCGGCCCGCTGTCGTCCTTGCCCAGCGCCCATTGGATGTGGTCGAGCCCGTGCGTGCCCCAACCGGTCATTTCGCCGCCGGAAAACTGGCGGAACGACATCCAGCCGGGATTCGCCCGCATGGGGTAGACGTTCTCGTTGTACGGCACGACGGCCACCGGGCCGCACCACCGGTCCCAGTCCAACTCGGGCGGAGGGTCGCCGCCGGGCATGGCGTGTTCCATGGGGCTGCAATAGTTGTACGCCTGTACCCGCCGGACCTTGCCGATCGCCCCGTTGCGGATCAGCATGCACGCGCGATAGTCGTCGCCGCTCGACCGCTGCTGGCTGCCCGTCTGGTGCACCACGTTGTACCGGCGCGTGGCCTCGACCATTTTGCGCCCTTCCCGGACGGTAAACGACAGCGGCTTTTCCGTGAAGACATGTTTGCCCGCCTGCGCGGCGTGAATGGCCGCCAGGGCGTGCCAGCGGTCGCCCGTGCCGATGATCACGCCGTCGATGTCGTCGCGCTCGAGCAGTTCGTGGTAATTCTGGGTGTCGCCGCGGGCCTTGTGCACGTCGGCTCGCATGGCCACGGTCACGTCGGGCTGGCGTGCAAAGGCGCCGGCCACACTCCGGCCTCGGGGACCCGCCCCGATCAGGCCCAGGATGAACCGTTCATTGGCGCCCCGCGCGCTTCGGGGGAGGAACATGGGGCCGGCCGCGGCCGCCGCGCTGGCGGCTGCCGTCGTTTTCAGGAACGAACGCCGGTTCAGGGAGGCTTGAGGTTGCATGGTCTGTCCTTTCGTGGGTTTGGGTAGGCTGTCCGTGTCGTCGCCGAGGGTGTTGCCCTCGTTGTGTAAGCGTTCACGGGCCGGTGGCGCAGGCTGTTTTCTCCGCTGCATGCGAAGGGGACAGTCCCCTGTGAACGGTTGCCCTCGTTGTACACAACTTGTGGCCGCTACCGGCCGTGCCTCCACCGGGGCAAGCTCGACCGTACACCTGTCCATTGTCTCGTTCGTTCAGCCGCGTGTCAAGGCTTGATCGTAACCCCGCAAATCAACGGTTCTAAACTTTCAGAGCAGCCCCG
>SKJM01000641.1 GCA_007122045.1 Planctomycetales bacterium
CGAAAATGCCAATGAGGATCGGAAACGTCCGGTCGCCCTCGACCTCTTTGAGGTAGATGACCTGCTGCTCGTCGACCTCGCTGATGATGATGCGCGAGAGTTCCATGTGTACGGGCATTTGTAGTTCCTCCCCTACTTATTCTTGGGGGATCGCGGGCGGTGGCGCCGCAACGCACGGCGGCTTTCCAAACCGTCGATTGTAACCCAGAGGACCGGAGGACGGCCAGGGGTGGCCGGCCGAGCACCCGCACGGCGCACCATGGGGCGCCGGCGTTCAGCGGCGAGGCGATGGCCTCAGCCGGCCGCCTTGCGTTGCGGTGTTGCCACGGGAAAGGAGAAATGCGGCGCGGATAGGACGCCGCGGCCGGGCTCCAAGCGCGGGCCGACGCGCCCCTCCAGTGTGCCGTCCCACGCGTGCTCGGCCACCTCGGCCAGCACCTGCTCGGCCACCGCGAGGGCGTCGCGCCCCGCCTCGCCGGGGACAAGCGGCGAACCGCCTTCGAGGACCGCGCTGACGAAGTCGTCGCTCTCCAGGGCCAAGGCGTCGACCGCCTCGAACGACGTCTCGGTGCGCGGCAGGTGCTCGCGTGCGAAACGCTCCGCCCGGTCTTCGTCGCCGCGTGCGAACGCCTCCGGGTCGATGCCGCGATGCAACAGGGGGTCGCTGGGCCGGACCACGCGTACGGCGCGGGCGGCGAAATCGATCGCCGCGAACGACCGCGCCGTCCACACTTGCATGTGCCGGGCCGTGACGTAACTGACGCGCGACGCCGAAAGCGACGCCACGCAGCCGTTCTGGAACTCGATGCGCGCGTTGGCCGCGTCCTCGTGCCGGCTCACCACCGAAACCCCCAGGGCCTCCACCCGCCGGACCGGCGAGCCGGCCAGCGCCAGCACCAGGTCGAGGTCGTGGATCATCAGGTCGAGCACCACGCCCACGTCGGTCGAGCGAAACGTGAAGGGCGAGGCCCGAAGCGCTTCGATGTACTTCGGCTCGGCGGCGTGCTGCGCCGCGGCGCGGAAGGCCGGGTTGAACCGTTCGACGTGGCCCGCCTGCAGCACCACGCCGCGGCGCCGCGCCGCGGCGACCAGCTCGTCGGCTTCGGCCAGCGAGGCGCACAGCGGCTTCTCGACCAGCACGTGGATGCCCCGCTCGATGAGGTCCATGGCCAGCAGGTAGTGCCATTTCGTGGGAGCCGCGACGATTGCCGCGTCGATGCGCCCGAACAGTGCCGTGTGTTCGGCAAACGCCGCGCATCCGCACTCGGCGGCCACGCGGTCGCGGTGGGACGCCGCCGGATCGGCCACGCCGACCAGCTCGACGCGGTCCGAAGCCGCGAGCTTTTGGGCGTGGAAACGGCCGAGGCGCCCGGTTCCGACCACGGCCATTTTGAGTTTTCGGGGCATGCGGCTCCTCTGAGGCAGTTACGCGGCCCGCCGGCTCACTTCGCGTCCGCGCCCGTGCTGGCCCTCGTGCTGCGCTTGGATAAACGTCAGCAGGTGGTTCACCTGCGGAATGAGCTTCCCGGAGGAACGGAGGATCTCCCACGCGTTGTCGATGCCGACCCGCGCCCGGTACACCAGCCGGTGGGCTTCGGAAAGGCAATCGATGACCTCGGAGGCGAAGTTGTTGCGGCGCAGGCCGACGCCGTTGACGCATCGCGGCTTGGCGGGGGTGCCGTCGACGAGCATATACGGGGGCACGTCGTGGCGGACCGCGCTGAGCCCGCCGATGAAACAGTAGCTTCCGATGGTGGCGAAGTGGTGAACGCCCACGCTGCCGGAGATGGAGGCATAGTCGTGAATGTGCACGTGCCCGCCCAGGAGCGTGTTGTTGGCGATGATGATGTGGCTGCCGAGCTTGCAGTCGTGGGCGACGTGGGAGCAGGCCATCAGGAAGTTGTGGTCGCCCAGGCGTGTGATGCCGTCTTCTTTTTCCGAGGCGCGGTTGATGGTGACCGACTCGCGGATGATGTTGTGGTCGCCCAGGACGACCTCGGTTTCGCTTCCCGCGTAGCTGATGTCTTGCGGCTCGCCGCCGATGACCACGCCGGGATAGATGTGGTTATGGCGCCCGAGGGTCACGCGCCCCATCAGGGTGACGTTGTTTTCCAACCGCGTCCCTTCGCCGATGGTTACGTGGGGACCGATCACGCAGAAGGGCCCGATTTCGACTCCCTCGGCGACCTGCGCCTGGGGGTCGATCGAGGCGTACTCAGCAATCCGAATGGTCATCGTAGGGATTCCTTTACGCGGATTATGCGGAACGCACGACGCGCAGCGGCGTGGCCTTCAATCGGCGGAGCGCGGTGACCATTTCCGCATTCAAACGGTGCCCGCTCCGGTAAGCGTGGAACCGGCCCACCAGGTCGGCGCCGAAGAGGGCGAGGTCGCCGACCAGGTCGAGCAGCTTGTGGCGGACGCACTCGTCGGGGAAGCGTAGCCGGTTGTCGATGGGCCCGTCGGCCCCGAACACCAGCAGGTCCCTCGGCGTGGCCCGCTGCCCGAGGCCCTGCGCCCGCAAGGCGTCGGCTTCGATTTCGAGCATGAACGTTCGGGCGGGAGCCAGATTGAGGTGGAAGAAGCGGGGCGCGAGGACCGTCTCCAGGCTCTGGCGGCCGATGGGGTTCCCGATGCCGTAGTCGAGGTCGTAGCGGAGGATGGTCTTCTCGCCGCCGGCGGGGCGGACCTCCAGCCAGGCGTCTTCGGTTCCCAAGCGAAACACGTTCTGCACGACGTACTGTTCGCGGGGGGCGTCCTGCTCGACGATGCCCGCGCCCAGGATGGCCTCGACGAACGGCAGCGCGGAGCCGTCGCAGCCGGGCATTTCGGGCTGGTCGGCCCACACCTCGCAGTTGTCGACGTGCAGACCCGCCAGGGCGGCCATGATGTGCTCGACCATTCCCACGCCCGCCCCCGCCCGGCACAACGTCGTCCGCCGGGGCATATCGGAACGGCACTCGATGGTGGCCGGGATGCGCGGGCAACCCGGCAGGTCGCGGCGGACAAAGGCGATGCCCGATTCCGGTGCCCCCGGCCGGAACTCGACCGAAACGTCTTGCCCGCTCCAGTAGCCGATCCCCTCGACCACGGCCGGGCCGGCCAGGGTGCGCTGATTACGAACGCTCAACATGGGAAAAGAGTCTGCCTTCCATGACTGCATGGCGTGGGGGTTGCGGATAGGGCGCCGGGCGGCCTTCCTTGGCTGCGGCGCCGGCCGGATTCACCGTGGGCCGGGACGCTGAAAGGGGTTGTGCCCGACGGGAGGGCTAGCCGGCGCGGGCCCGTCCCGGACGATTTCCGCGAGAACGCTGTCGGTAATGTCCAGGTTCTCACGGTGCCAGACGACCGGCTTGTTGATGTCGCGGAGCACTTCCTCGGGCTTCGAGGTATCGGCCGTCTCGCGGTTGAAACGCAG
>SKJM01000010.1 GCA_007122045.1 Planctomycetales bacterium
AGGAAATCGAGGTCGTCCAGGGTGTGCGGCGCTGGATTCTCCCGCGGGCCGACTGTGTGCTCCTGCCCGTCGAGAACACCACGGCGGAAGCCCTGGCCGGCTACCTGGCCGCCGCGCTGCGGGCGAAGCTTCAGCCGCAATGCCCTCGACCGTTGACCTGCGTGCGGGTGGAGGTTTTCGAATCGGCGGGTTTCAGCGCGGCCTGCACGCTGGGCGCCGGCAGGTGATCGGCCCAACGGTTCCGTTTGGCCTTCGGCCATAAACGGCCTCAAGCCATTTTCGCTCAAGTTCCCCCCGCCACCAAGCCGATACACGGCCAGCCGGGCCACAGACCGAGCAATAGCCCCCTCGCGGGCGGGGAGCGCCGACACCATGACCCCATCCTCACCAAACGTCCGAAAGGCCGCGATCCTGCTGATGAGCCTGCCGGAGGAGCAGGCCACGCAAATCATAAGCCGGCTGGAGCCGAAGCAGCTCGAGGCGGTGTCGATCGAGATTGCGCGGACGGCGGCGTTCTCCGGCGAGGAGCAGGAGTCGGTCATTCAGGAGTTCGCCCGATCCAACCCCGTCGCCCTGACCGGGCGCACCGGCGGTTTGGACGTCGCCCGGGCGCTGGTCGAGGGGGCGCTGGGAAAGAATGCCACCGCCACGCTCGAAAGCGTGCGGCAGTCGATCGAGGCCCTGCCGTTTGGGTTCCTTCAAAAGGTCGACAGCCAGAATCTGCTCACGTTCATCATCGACGAGCATCCGCAAACCATCGCCCTGATCCTCTGCCACGTGCCGCCCGCCCAGGCCGCCGACATCATCAGCGGCCTGCCGCCGGAACGGCAGTTGTCGGTCATTCGCCGGGTGGCCACCATGAGCCAGACCAGCCCGGACATCATCAAGGAAGTCGAAGACGGCCTGGAACACCGCATGGCCAGCGTCATGAGCCAGCAGTTCGAGACGTCCGGCGGCGTGTCGAGCGTGGCCGAGATCCTCAACGTGACCGACCGGGCCACCGAGCGGAGCTTGCTGGAAAACCTGGCGCAAGAGGACCCCGAACTGGTCGACGAGATCCGCCGGCTGATGTTCGTCTTCGAAGACACCAACAAACTGGGCGACCGCGACATTCAAACGCTGCTGAAGAACGTGGAGAACTCGCAGTGGGCCATGGCGCTGAAGGGCGCCAGCGAGGAATTGAAGGACAAGATTCTTCAGAACATGTCGAAGCGGGCGGCCGACCTGCTGCGCGAGGAGATCGAGTACCTCGGGCCGGTGCGCCTCTCGAACGTCGAGCAGGTGCAGCAGCAGATCGTCGACGTGATCCGCCGGCTGGAAGACGCCGGCGAAATCACCACCCACGCCGACGAGGAAGAAGAGCAGTTCGTCCAGTAGATGACGGACGCGGGCTTGACCGCCTAAGTAATACATGGTAGAGTAATACTATGAAAGTAACAACCAAAGGACAGGTGACGATACCCGCCCGTATTCGGGAGTTCCTGGACATCACCCCCCACAGCGAGGTGGATTTCCGGATTGCCGGCGGAATGGTTATTCTGGTGAAACCCGATGCGGGTGGCTCTGGGAAGGATAGGTTTTCTTCCATGCGAGGCACGCTCAAGGGAGGGCTTACCACTCGGGAGTGGATGCGCAGGACTCGGGGTAGCTGATGCCTGTCTTGGTCGACACCAACGTGCTTGTCGATGTGCTTACCGACGACCCGAAATGGGCAGACTGGTCGATTGAGCAACTCGATGCCCACAGTCAAGCGGGGCTGGTGATCAACCCCGTCGTTTATGCAGAGTTGTGTTTTGGCAGTCCATCGACCGCTTTCGTGGACGATGTCATCAGACGCTTCGCCCTGATATACGAGGAAATCCCGAGACAAGGCCTTTTCCGGGCCGCCAAGGCTTTCGGTCGCTACAAAGCGAAACAAGGGACCAAGACATCCGTCCTTCCGGATTTCTTCATCGGCGGCCACGCGGATGCTGCCGCAATACCTCTGCTCACCCGCGACACAAAGCGACTGCACACTTACTTCCCCCGACTGGAGCTAATTTGCCCCCGGCGCCGGGGAACATGAGTTTTTCAGCGTCCGCTGTAAGGTCCGGCCGGTACTCGCGAAGAATAAGGAGTAGCCACCCGAGTCGCTTGACACGGGTGCGGCCGGTCACTTATGATGGACGGTCAGACCGTTTCGTGGTCCCCTTAACCCCAGTTTGCAGGAGGTTTTCCGATGAAAGACGCAAAAGTCACCCGAAGGGAGTTCGTTCGCAACAGCGCGGTGGCCGCTGCGGGTGTAGCCGCGGGGCTGACCCCCACCTATACGGTGCACGCTGGGAACCCAGCAGGGGAGGACACCAGCAAGATCCTCAACTACAACGAGCAAATGGAGTACCGTCGCGGCGGCAAGACCGACCTGATGTTCTCGGCGGTCTGCCTCGGCGGGCACTGGAAGCGGGTCAACGCCGTCGTGCCGGGGCTGTTCGAGGGCGGCCGGTGGCTCGGGGCGCCCATCGACAATCCCGATTTCCAGAAGAATCGCCGGGAAGTCGTCTCTCGCTGCATCGACCGGGGCATCAACTTCATCGACGCATGCACCGGCGAGGAGGTGATGACCTACGCCCGCGCCCTGCGCGGCCGCCGCGACAAGATGTACTTCGGCTACTCCTGGTATCAGAACGAGATCCGCCGCGGAGGCTGGCGGTCGTTCGAGCGGCTGAAGGAGAGCTTCGACAACGGGTTGAAGCGGGCCGAGTTGGACTACGTCGACGTGTGGCGGGTGACCATGCACGAGCGGAGCGGCCGCCACAGCGAAGGCGAGGTCGAGGAGATGATGAAGGCCCTGGAATGGGCGAAGAAGTCGGGCCGGGCCCGCTTCACCGGCGTCTCCTCTCACGACCGGCCCCACATCAAGTGGATGGTCGAAACCTACCCCGACCAGATGGAGGTCGTGGTCACCCCCTACTCGGCCCGGACGCGGATGGCCGATCCCGACGCGGTTGCCGACCCCGAGGAGGTGGAGGAGGGCCGCTCGGCCGGCTACGTCGGCGGGATGCCCGCCGGCGAGGAACCGCTCTGGGTGACCTTCCAGAAGTACGACGTCGCCTGGTTCGGCATCAAACCGTTTGCCAGCAACGCGCTGTTCAAGGGCGACAGCTCGCCGGACAATCCGCACGCGGAAGAGGACAACCGCATCGCCCGGCTGACCATCCGCGCCATCCTGACCAACCCGCTCATCACCGCGCCCATTCCCGGCCTGATCAGCCCCGAGCAGGTCGACAACGTGTCCATCGCCGTCTTGCAGCGGCAGGAATTGGACGCGCAGGAGCAGGCCGAGTTGGACGCCGCCACCGACCGCGCGTTCGCGAACCTGCCCCACCAGTATCAGTGGCTGAAAGACTGGGACTACGTGTAACAGCGGCCGCGCCGGCG
>SKJM01000144.1 GCA_007122045.1 Planctomycetales bacterium
AGCAGCCGGACGGGCAGGGTGCGGTTGACGTAGCCGTCGGCCCGCACCTCGCCCTCGACGGCCAGGTGGTTCTTGACGAACACGGTGGGGTTGGCCAGCAGTTGGGTGACGGCCACGTCCTGGGCCTGCCCGAGGCCGCGCGACTGGCCGAAGGGGAACGTGTACATCGGGTAGCCGAGCCGCCGCAGCGCCGCGGCGCCGGTTTGCGGCGGGGTGTCGTACGGCGGGTACGCCCGCTGTGCGCCGTCGCTGAGCAGCAGCACGCCCAGCAGCCGCTTGCCCGCCTCCTGCCGCAACACCTCCTCCAGCGCGGCGCCGACGGCGGTCTGGTCGCCGGTGGGTTCGTCGGGCAGGGGGATATGGCCGCCGTCGGTGTTCAGCCGCTGCGTGGTCCGATCGAAGGTATAGGCCCGCAGCTCGAACTCGCGGGCGATTTGCCGCAGGTCGGGGGCGGCGGCTTCGAGGGCCTCGTTCATGGCCGCCCAGCGCGATCTGCCTTGCAGCATGTCGCGCACCGACATGCTGCGCGACTGGTCGATGAGCAGGACCAGGGTAGCGGCCTGCCGGCTCGTTTCGGTGTACACGAGCGTGGGGCGGAGCATGAGCATGAGCATCAGCGAGATGACGCCCGCGCGCAGGGCCGCCAGCCCGAGCTGCCGCCAGCCGCCCACTTGCCCCCCCCTGGGCCGCACCGCCAGGAGCGCAACGAGCACCACCGCCGCCACAAAGACGAGCAGGTAGCTGTCGGTAATGGGGTTGACGGTCAGTCGCATGATACGCCGGTCGGGTAGGGTGGGACAAGCAAGCCGCATTCCTGGTGGGACGTCGGTCGCTGGTACGGCTTGCATGCAGCGGACCGCCCCAGCACCGGTCCGGTGCGGCTTGCGCTGTCCCACCAATGATTGCCGCGACCTTGTCCCACCCTACGTTCTTTGTGTCGGCCCACGGCTATTCCCTGTAGAATCGGTTCGATACCAGGTGCTCCGCGCCCAGGACGATGATCAACACCAGCAGCAGCGGGGTGAACAATTCGCGGCCGACGCGGGCTTCGCGCTGCTTGCCTTCCAACTCGGTGCGGCGGCGGGCGAGTTCGAAGGGAAAGGGGCCGAACAGCCGCCGAAGCTGCTCCTCGTCGATGCGGCGCAGCTCAGTCTGCCGCGGGTCGAGGTTCACGCTGAACCCGCGGTCGAACCCTTCGCGCCCCCCCGCCTGCGCGCGGTAGTTGCCCGGCTCGTCGGTCGCGCTCACCAGCAGCACGTTCCGGTTGAGGTCGGGGGTAACCGGCAGTTTCAGCCCGCCGGGGGTGCTGAGCGTGTACCGGGGGCGGCGCTGCGTGGGATCGAGCCGCAGCGCGGCCGTTTGCCCGGCCGTATAGTTGAACTGTTCCTCGCTGCTGCCCACCAGGTAGGCGGCCAGCTCGTTCGCCAGGATCAGGAAGGGCCAGGCCTCGCCGACGGGCAGGAGGTTCCACGGGTTGCGGTGCGGCCGGTCGGAGACGGGCGTGGTGAGCGTTACCGCGCGGCCGTCGCCCACGGCGCGCTCGATGAGCGCCGGAGCGCCGTCGCTGAAGGGCACCACGACGCTCGCGCCCGGGGCCGGGTCGCCAAGCTGCCAGTAGCGGAACACCGGGAAGGCGCTCCACGGGACGGCGTCGGCCTGCCCGCGGAAGGCGGCGGTTACCGCGTGTTGATAGTCGGCGGGGGCGAGGTACACGTCGCCGTCGGGCCGCCGCGCCTGGCGCAGCAGCGGGCCCGGCAGGACCGCCTGCGCCTGCGCGTCGTTGAACGCATCGACCGCCGCCGCGTTCCGGCCCAGGAATACGGCCACGCCGCGCCCTTCCGATGCGAAATCGGCCAGGCGCTTCCACGTGGCCGGCTCCAGGGGGCCGGGATCGAGCAGGCACACCGCCGCGTAATCGTCCAGGGACCGGCCGGGAAGCTGGTCGAGGGAGGTCACGTCGCACGCGAACCGTGCCTGGCCCCGCTTGCGGAACACGCCGGGTGCGAGGGCCTCGGTCAGGTACAGGGCGTAGGCGTCGGCCGGCTCGGGCGCGGCCACGAGGATCCGCCACGGCGGCTGCACCTCGACGGTGAAGTAGCGCGCGTCGTCCTCGGCCAGCGCGTCCTGCCCGGCGATGCGTACTGCGCCCTGGTGCGTACCCACTTCGAGCCCCCCGACGCGGAACTCGACCCGCTCCGACTGGTCGGCCTCCAAGGCGACCGTCTGCTGGCTGCGCCGCTGCTCGTTTCCGTCGGCGTCGACCAGGATGAGTTCCACGGTTCGCTCGCCCGCCTCGCCGGCCCCGCCGATCCGGCTGAGCGACGTTTCGACGGCCAGCGTGCCGCGGTTCGACAACACCTGCGCGGAAAGCCGCAACTCGTCCAGCGAGTAGTTCGACGGCTGCTCCATGCCCACGTCGATCAGGTAGACGGCCGCGCCGGGCACGGCGGCCAGCCGGTCCTGGAGCCGGGCGGCCTCGTCATCGGGCCAGGCCGCGCGGCTGAGGTCGGTGAACACGTACACCTCGCGGTTGGCAAGGTCGTTTTCGGCCAAGAGGCGCAGCGCTTCATCAACCACCACCGTAAGCGGCTGCGAATGGGCCACCGGCTCCAGCCGCCGGACCCGATCGCGCGCCGAGCCGAGGTCGACCTCGAACGCCGACGGGCCGAGGCGGGTGTCGAGTACGGCAATCTCGCTGTTCGCCGGAAGCTGCCCCAACAGCCAGAGGCCGAACTCCGACGCCGCCTCGAGCCGGGTGCGGTTTTCCGCCCGGTATTGCATGCGCGGCGCGGCGTCGAACACCAGCACCGCGGCCACCGGCGCTTCCTGGCTACCCATGGCCCCCGCCCAGCGGAGGGTCGGGCGCGCCAGGGCCAGCGCCAACAGGGCAATGGCCCCCGCCCGAAGGAGCAGCAACAGCAGGTGCCGCAGCCGCATCCGCCGCTGGTTCGTCTCGTGCCGCTTCGCCACGAAGCGCAGCGCCGGGAACTCCAGCCGCTTCGGCTTCTGCCGCATAATCAAGTGCAGCACAATCGGAACGGCTACCAGGGCGGCTCCGGCAAGTAGTGCGGGCGTTACAAAGGTCATATCTTCAGTTTATCCCCGGGCGGCCCGATTCACCAAGTATTCCATCAGCGCGCGGTCGAACTGCATGCTCGTATCGAGCGGAACGTAGTCGATGCGCGCCTGCACGCAGTCGCGCTGGTAGCGCCGGCGGAAGGCGTCGACTTCCGCCAGGTAGTCGCGGCGGAACCCGTCGGCGTTGATGGCCAGCCGGCGGTGGTCCTCGGGGTCCTCCAGTTCGACCATCCCGCCGAAGGGGAACCGGACCTCGGCCTCGTCGAGGATGTGGAACACGATCACGTCGTGCCCGCTATGGCGGAGCCGGTACAGCGACTGGAGCACGGCGTCGGGCT
>SKJM01000740.1 GCA_007122045.1 Planctomycetales bacterium
GGTGCCGGCTGTCGTAAAGCTGGACGTCGTCGGGCCCAGGCTGGTAATTGGCGAGTTCCTTCGGCGTCGTTTCCAGTCCGCCGCGGGTGAAGACGGTGCCCTCGCTGCCCTCGAAGGTGACGCCGTGGCGGTTGCGGCCCGTGTCGGTCATGGTGATGGTCGTGCCGTTGGCGTAGCGGAACTCCAATTGGTACGTCAAGACCGTGTCGAACAGGCCCGTTTCGGGGAACTTGCCCTCGCCCTCGATTTCGACCGGGCCGGTTTCCTCCAAGCCGAGCGCCCACTGGGCAATGTCGATGTCGTGTACGCCGTGCCCGGCAATCCAGCCCGCCTTGCTGTAATCGCGGATGAAGTACCAGCCGCGCAGGCCCCGGCCGGGAATGGGGCCGATCCGCACACTCTGGTACGGCGCCTCCGGCGCGGGGCCCTGCCACATGTTCCAGTCGAGCCAGTCGGGCACCGGTTCGGGGTCCGGGTAGCCGAAGGCGTGCCCCGGGGGCGACCCGACGCGGACGGCCTTCAGCTCGCCGATCATGCCGTTGCGCACCAGCTCACACGCCCGCCGCGTGCCTTGCATCGACTTCAGTTGCGTGCCGTGCTGGAACACCACGTTGGCCTGCTCGACCGCCCGGACCACCGCCCGGCCTTCGGCGATGGTGTTCGACAGGGGCTTCTCACAGAAAACGTGTTTGCCCGCCCGGGCCGCGGCGATCGCCTGCGCGGCGTGCCAGTGGTCAGGCGTAGCGATCAGCACGGCGTCGACGTCGTCGCGGTCGAGCAGTTCGCGGAAGTCGCGCGTCTGAAAGGCCGTTTGGGCATCGGGGGCATGCCGGTTGACCGCCGCCTGCCGCACCCGGTCGTTGGGATCGCAGAACGCGCGGGCCTCGACGGCGTCGCCCAACCCGAGGAAGTTGCGTGTGCCGCCGTTGGCCTTCGAGCCGGTGCCGATCACGCCCAGGCCGATGCGTTCGCTCGGCGCCGTCGCGCCGGCCAGGCCCAGGGCCGAGGCGGGTGCGATCAGCGGCAGCGCCGCCGCGGCCGTGCCGGCGCCCGCCGTTCGCCGCAACCAGTGGCGGCGCGAGATGGTTTGCTTGGTAGGTTGAGTCATGGTTCGTCCTTTCACGGATTGGTCGAATTCACGTCCATTCTCGTCTGAACCGGCAACACTTGTCAAGCCAATTTCGTATTGAAGTACAAAATGAAACACCCGTGTTTGCGATTCACCGGGCGGTCAGATACAGCGTTATGCCGCCCGCCGCGGCCGATGCCGACCAGACAGTGGCCTCGGGGTCCGCGGGTACTATAGCGGGAATAGGGAAGTACGGTGGCGGCTGTAGCTTTCGGCTTGCGGAAAATGTCGCTACCTGTTACTATGACTGGCCTCCGGCAGACGCCGTTATCCAGTTCTTCCGTTTTCGAGGTGCAGGCCGCGCCAGTGGTAGAAGGCACACGCCGTGCGCCGTCCCTGAAACCGAGGCCGACTGCACCGAGCGTCGGAAGAGCCCTTCGTTCTTGCCCCCTTGCGAGACACAAACAAGATGGGTACCTCCGTGTCAGGGGTCGATACTCCCCAATCGGTGCTGCATACGCAGAGAACCGGTTCCAAGTTCCGCGCCTGGACGCCTCGATTCTGGCAGGGCATGAGCGCCGCCGGTTGGTTCAGGCTGTTGGCTAGGAATCGGTTTTCCATCGCGCCGAGCCGTTGGGGCATGGCAGCCGTCATCAGCTTGTTCGCGCCATGCAATGTTTTTTTCTCGCTGCTTCAGCAGGCCCGGTATGGGCGGAGGATTCGCGAAACCGCCTTGGCCGACGATCCGGTGTTCGTCATCGGCCATTGGCGCAGCGGCACGACCTACCTGCACGAGCTTCTGGTCCGCGATCCGAAGTTTACCTATCCGAACACTTACGACGTATTCTCGCCCAATCACTTCCTGGCGTCCGCTCCGGTCATCAAGCCTTGGACGCGGTACCTCCTGCCGGCCACCCGGCCCATGGATAACGTGGCCACCGGGTGGGAACGGCCCCAGGAGGACGAGTTCGCCCTGTGCAACCTCGGGCTGCGTTCCCCGTACCTGACCATCGCGTTTCCCAACCGGCCACAGGACGAGGAATACCTCGATTTGGCGGGCATTTCCGATGCGACGCTGGCCCAGTGGAAGGAACGGTTCCTCGGG
Source organism: Planctomycetales bacterium (assembly GCA_007122045.1). Classification (GTDB taxonomy): domain Bacteria; phylum Planctomycetota; class Planctomycetia; order Pirellulales; family Thermoguttaceae; genus PWXP01. The sequence goes on from SKJM01000740.1 coordinate 2,175, forward strand.
TTCCTGAAGTGCCTGACGGTTCGCAGCCCGAAGCGGATTGTCCTGAAGTCGCCGCCGCACACGGCCCGGCTTCGCGTGCTCTCGGAGCTGTTTCCGCGGGCCCGCTTCATTCACATGGTGCGCGACCCTTACGTTCTGTTCCCCTCGACCATCAACCTCTGGTCGGCCCTGTATCGCGATCACGGACTGCAAGTTGCGCCCTTCGAGGGACTTCAGGAGCGGGTGTTCAGCACGTTCTGCCGCATGTACGAGGCGTTCGAGCGGGACCGGCCCCGTGTTCCGGCGGGCCGGATTGCCGACGTGCGCTACGAGGACCTGGTGGCGGACCCCCTGGCGGAGGTGGAGCGACTGTACGGTGAACTCGACCTGGGCGATTTCGCCGCCGCGCGGCCCACTCTGGAACCGTACGTGGCCCAACAGCGCGAGTACAAGACCAACCGCTACGAAATCGCGCCGGAGCTTCGCCGGGAAATATCGCAGCGATGGCGGGGCTATTTCGAGCGGTACGGGTACGACGTGTGACGTTGGCCCGCGTTACCCGGCCCCCGAGATCGTCTTTCCTTGCAATTGATACACGTAAGCCAGCACTTCGGCCACGGCGGCGTACTTGTCTTCCGGGACGGGCTGGTTGATCTCGACTTCGCGGTAGAGCGCCTGGGCCAGCGGTTTGCGCTCGACGATGGGAATGCCCTGCTGCAGGGCGAGTTGGCGGATGCGCCGCGCCAGCACGCCGGCGCCCTTGGCGACGACCACCGGCGCGGCCATCGTGGCCGGCTCGTATTGAATGGCCACGGCCAGTTCGGTCGGGTTGGTCACCACCACGTCCGCCTTGGGGACGGCGCCTTCCAACCGCTGCTTGGCCAGTTCCCGCTGCACCTGACGGCGGCGGGCGAGCACCACCGGATTGCCCTCCAGATTCTTCATCTCCTCGCGCACCTCCTGGTGCGTCATGCGGAGGTCCTGCTCGTGCTTCCACTTCTGAAACGCGAAGTCCAGCAGCGCCAGGATGAGCAGCGCGACGGCAATCTTGATCGAGGTCCACAGCAGGATGTGCACCAGGTAGTAGGCGGCCTGCGGAACGGTTCGCCCCGTGAGCCCCAGGATCACGTCGCGCTCGCCGTACAGGCTGGCATAGGCCACCGAGGCGATCACCGCGATCTTGAAGATGCCGAACAGAAGCCGGACGACGTTCCGCAGCGAGACCAGCCGCCCGACCCCCTTGATCGGGTCGAGCCGCGTGA
>SKJM01000411.1 GCA_007122045.1 Planctomycetales bacterium
ACCTCGATGGTGGCCGGTCGGCCGTGGCTGGGCGTATCCTCCGCCTCGACGCCGGGGAAATTCCCCATGTTGCTCCCCGTGTAGTGCAGCGAGTCGCTGTTAAAAATCTCCTGGTACCATCCTTCGTGCGGCACGCCCACACGATGCTTTTTGCGCGGGACGGGCGTGAAATTGCAGCCGATCACGAGGAAGTCGTCGGGGTTTCGCGCCTTGCGCAGGTAGGTGAACGTGCATTCACTGTAATTGTGGCAGTCGATCCACTCGAACCCGGCGCCTTCAAAGTCGAGTTGGTGCAAAGCGGGCTCCCGGCGGTACAGCCAGTTCAAATCGGCCACCAGCTTCTTGATACCCTGATGCGACTCCCACTGCAATAAGTCCCATTGCAAGTTTGTGTCGTAGTTCCACTCGAGCCACTGGCCGAAGTCGCCGCCCATGAACAGCAGCTTCTTGCCAGGATGCGTCCACATGTAGCTGAACAGCAACCGCAGGTTGGCGAACCGCTGCCACAGGTCGCCCGGCATCTGATCCAACAGCGAGCCCTTGCCGTGGACGACCTCGTCGTGCGAAAGCGGCAGTACGAAGTTTTCATGGAACGCGTAAATAAGGCTGAACGTGAGTTCGTCGTGGTGATACTGCCGGTGGATCGGTTCGTGGTGCATGTAGCGGCGGGTGTCGTTCATCCAGCCCATGTTCCACTTCAGGCTGAAACCCAGCCCGCCCAGGTGGGTCGGCCGCGAAACGCCCGGCCACGCGGTCGATTCCTCGGCGATGGTCAGCGCGCCGGGGTGCTGGAGGTGGACCTGCTCGTTGAACTCCTTGACGAGCGAGATGGCGTGCAGGTTCTCGCGGCCGCCGTATTCGTTGGGAATCCAGTCGTCGTGCTCGCGGCTGTAATCGAGGTACAGCATGGAGGCCACGGCGTCGACCCGCAGGCCGTCGATGTGGTACTTGTCCAGCCAGAACAGCGCGTTGGCGATGAGGAAGTTGCGGACCTCGTGCCGGCCGTAATTGAAGATGTGCGTGCCCCAGTCGCGGTGTTCGCCCTGCCGCGGATCGGCGTGCTCGTACAGGGCGGTGCCGTCGAAGCGGCGCAGGCCGTGGGCGTCGCGGGGGAAGTGGGCGGGCACCCAATCGATCACCACGCCGATGCCGTTCTGGTGCAGCAGGTCGACGAAGTACATGAAATCCTGCGGCGTGCCGTACCGGCTGGTGGCCGCATAGTAGCCCACCGTCTGGTAGCCCCAGCTTCCCGAAAACGGATGCTCGCTCACCGGAAGCAGTTCGACGTGCGTGTAGCCCATCTCCTGGCAGTACTCGACGAGTTGGTGGGCCAGTTCGCGGTAGGTGAGCCAGCGGGTGGGGTCGTCGCCGGGGCGTTTCCAGCTTCCCAAGTGGACCTCGTAGAACGACATGGGTTGGTGGAGCCAATCGGCGTCGTGGCGCCGGGCCATCCATTCGGCGTCGTGCCACTGGTAGCGGTCCAGGTCGGCCACTTTCGAGGCGGTCTGCGGCGGCACCTCGGCGGCGAACCCGTAGGGATCGGCCTTTTCGAGCACTTCGCCCCGGTGCCGAATCTGGAACTTGTACAGGGTGCCTTCGCTGAGGCCGGGGACGAAAAGCTCCCACACGCCGCTTGGGACGTGCTTGCGCATCGGATGCCGGCGGCCGTCCCAGGTGTTGAAGTCGCCCACGACGCTCACGCTGGTGGCGTTGGGCGCCCACACGGCAAAGTTCACCCCGTCCACGCCGTCGATGGTGCGAAGCTGGGCGCCCATACGGTCGTAAATGCGCCAGTGCTGCCCCTCGCCGAACAGGTACAGGTCGTAATCGGTCAGCAGGTGAGGGAAGGAATACGGGTCGTACATGGTCGTTTGCTCCCCGCGCTGGTCGGCGGTTCGGATCAGGTATCGTGGGGCGGGTTCGCCGTTCGGCGGCGGGCACAGGGCTTCGAACAGGCCGGCCGGATGAATCCTGCGCATCGGCCGCACCGTTTCGGCGTGGGCGCGGTCGACGACCCAGGCCTGCTCGGAATGCGGCAGGAACGCCCGCACCGCCAGGGTTCGGCGGCCGTTGTCGGAAACTTCATGCGGTCCCAATACCTCGAATGGATTTTCGTGCCGGCCCTCGATCAAGTGTCCAATGGTGTCTAAACCCACGGTTGTACGCACAAGCACCTCCTTGCGAAACGTTTTTCATTGCTGCGGCAGCGCCCGGGGTGGTTGGGGAACCAGCCGGGCCACGGCGAGCAGCAGTGAGTAAGCGGAATATTTTACCCAATCAATAAAGGCATCGCGAAGCCCCACCCTTCGCCTTTTTTCGACCCCCCGATGCCACTGGCCGACCCCGCCGCGCGGAGTGTCGATGCGACGGAACCCGCAGGCGAGTCGATGAATCTGCATGGCCCGGTCCAGCCGCTGCCAAAGCGCGACGTGCTTGATGGGAACCAACCGGCCGAATCGCTCCCATTGCCACCCGTTTTCGCGCCATTCCGGCAACCCATAGGTGATACCGTTCCTCAAGTATCGGCTGTAGCCGAATACGGTGACAGCCGAAGGTTGGTCCAGGGCTTCAAGCCCTCGGACGAGCGTGAGCAGTTCGAGTTGCTCGCCGGCCACGCCGGGCTCGTGATCTTCGACGGAGAGCGCCCGATGCCCGTCGGATGGCCGCAAGACAAACCGCCATGCATGCGGGTTTCCCTCGCGCCCCAACTCGAGGTTGAGTTGGTAGCGGGGTACCCGGAGCTTGGCCGCCGCGCCGACCTGCGAGGCAGGCGATTCCCCATGATGGCGTAAGTCTTGCGGTCCGGTGTGGGCGCTGGGGGGGCCGCCGGCCGCCGGTGCCGCCAGCCGGGCGGCATCCAGCTCGGAACACGTGACGGTAAGCTGTTCAGTCGTCATGATGAACCTGCGGGAGCGGTCCTTGCGGGAGAGCTTTCTCAATCACTATCGGGTTCCCAGGCACCCCAACTTTACTCGACTGCAATCTTGACCTAAGCGCACCAAGTTAACTGGTCGGGTATTCCGGGTTGGGGTCCCGTCTATGAGCCCGCTCACTGACCACGGCTCCGGCGCGGCATGCCGGTCGGTGGCGGCTGGCTGGGAGGGCAGACCGGCACGGTAGCTCACGGACCACCGCTCCGGCCGGGCAGGCCGGTCGGGGGCAACATCTCCACCCGATCGTGTACCATTGGCCCGGCTCGACCGCGGGTGTACAATACTTCATAGTCTCCGATGCTACCGCATGAGGCTTGTTGTCTTGCCAAGAAACCTAACCGAATGGGAGACCTATCAGCAATGTCTATTGTGCTTACGGAAAAAGCCGCGGGCGAAGTGAAGCGACACATGGAGCAGCAAGACCTCGGGGACGAGGCGTTCTTGCGAATCAGTGTGCCCGGCGGCGGCTGTTCC
>SKJM01000109.1 GCA_007122045.1 Planctomycetales bacterium
CGTGCCACGCGCTGCAAGGCGTCGTAGGCGTACTCATTGCGCAGGTCGGCGGAAGGGCCCAACTGAACGTCGAGCTGCACCAAGGCCGTGGTATTGTCCAGCGGATCGGTCAGACTGGCCATGTTGCCTGCCGCATCAAATGCGAACGTAGTGCTATCGTCGTTCGGGTCCGTTACCCTCACCCTGCGGCCAATTTCATCATAGCCGAACGTGGTGGCCTGGTCAAGCGCGTCGGTGGCACTGAAAAGGCCGGTCCCGGTCATGCTGCCTACGACATGAGGCGAATGCTTGCGGACGTTGTGTGCACTATGATACAGTCTAGTATGCAAGCCGGACACCAACAGCGCCGGACACCAACAGCGCCGACACCGACAGCGCCGACACCGACAGCACATCGACAGCGCCGGACCCGTGCTGCCCGACCGCCACGACCGGCAGCGTGGTAGTGCGCTACTGCACATAGTTGGTGCCGTCGTAAGTCACTTCGTCCTAGGTCGTTTGTGAACGTCTCAACGCCCCTGTTCAGGCTAGACCCAAGTCGCCTACTGACCTTGGCCATTGAGGTTCAAGCGATCGCAGCGCCTTCAAAGTTCTCCAAAGCGCATTGGTCAAGTCCCCTTCCCTCCTTTCCCGCGACAGAAGTATTTCCACACATCCCAGGTAATCGAGAACTACAGACACGGGAAATGCTGCACGATCCTCGTCAACGCAGAACCGGTACCGAAAGAGGATTGCTACAAAAAACACCTTCAACGACGATCGCAACTCATCACCGCTGAGCGATGTAAACTGCACCGAATAGTTGTCATATAACAAATCCTCAGAAAACGACGACGCGAACTCGCAACACTCGATCGACTTGCCCAATAGCGGCCGGGACACCCTAAATCTAATTTCACGGATGGCTGGCGAGTCAGGCTCCCTAATGTACTCCCAAATTGCATTTGCTACAGCATTCACCTCGCAACGGGCGAACGGATCCTGCAATGAATGAGTGTACAGGTCCGAGCGCGTAAAAAGGCGTTTGCAAGCGTCGAACATATCGTGTTCGGTAGCTTGCTTATCCACCACTTGCATTGCTGGGACAATGTCGTTCCACATACTTATTAGTCCAGTGTGCGGACGCTGGCGTACATACATTCCAGCGCAAAGGTGCAAGGACGGGACGGATGCCAGCAAAGGGTTGGTGGGTTCAATGTTTATTGACCAGTCAACGGTGTCCTTGAGGCAGTAGAGTATTCCGACGTGCTAATAGTATGAAATAGCATACCGACTAGCCATTTCGTCGGCTCCAATCTCTCATCAGTGTAACCAGTACGATTACTACGCTCAATCTGGTGTTACCACCAAAGGCGGCAACAATTGTTTGCAATTGAACGCACGCATCGTGCAACAGCATTAGCCTTGTTCTGTAGTTGATCGACATGAGTGTCGAACTTATTCGTCTCCATAACAAAATCACAACCACTAATGAGGTACCCGGCTCGCATGGCGACGACATAACTCCAGCAGGAGCTGTTAACCTTCGCGTGTGAGCAGCGAGCTACTCGCTGCAGAAACGTCGGCGCGCGTCCCTTATTGCATTTCTCACAAAGCGATTCTGCTGTCTTATACAGTGTATACTGCATCTGGCAATTCGCTCGAAGGACCGCAATCGCCGCATCACTCAGCCCTTTAACGGAATCAGCAAGGTAGGCCAACAATGCCGCTCTACATTCGTCATGTGCTAGACACGCCGTCACCGAGGCAAATCCGAAAGCGGCGGCGACTTGCTTTGCACCTAAAGCTATCTTAACACCACCCCCGACAACTACGATCTTGATCGTTATCAGTTCTTTTCCGGCAGGATCGGTATACCTTATGCCGTTGTTTGCACAATAGCAGTATAGGTTTGACGGGTGACCCTGATATCCAATGGGATCCCGGCTCACGAATCTTCCCAACCGCGGATGGTACATCCGGTTGCGGTAGTACATCAGCCCGGTTTCGGCGTCGAGTCGGCGGGTAGTGTAGGTGTAGGGCCAGGCGTAGGCGCTTGAGTTGGCGGTCGGCTGGAAGGCGGCGTCGCGAGCTTCCAGCACGCCGTAGGCCGTGTAGCTGTAGCGCTCGAGGATGGCGCCGGAAGCGTCCACCAGGGCAGTGACATTGAAATTGGGGTCGTGGAGGGCGTAGAGGCGCTCCTCGAGTGTACCATTAGTGGTCGTGTCGCGGTCGCGGAGGATCAGGTGATCCACGTACGACTTGCCCCAAACGTACTGTGTGTCGGGATCGGCGGCGATGGTGCCGCCGGAGGCGGTGCGCTCTTCGATGGTCTGCCAGTCGTCCGTGTAGTAAAAGTGGCGAGTTTCATCGAGCGCTCCACCGTCAAACGTGTTCCTGACGGCGCGGCGGTTGTCGCCCGTGTACTGGTACTCGGCAATCGTGTTCTCGCCGTCTTCGATCTTGACCATGCGATTCCAGGCGTCCCACGTGAGCGAAAGGCCATTCGCCGGGCTCGACGGCTTGGGTACGGTAGTCATATTGCCCGCGCGGTCGTGGGCGGGGGTGGCCCAGGAAGAGGCGGAAGTGACTTCGTTGGCCTGGTTGTGGGCGCGGGCCTGGTCAAGATCCCACGTGCCGTTGCCGTCGAAGTCCTGCCGGAAGGCGCCCCAGTTGCCGGTGGCGTCGAGCGACCAGTCCTCGGCAAAGGTCTTGGTGGTGACGGCGCCCTTGTTGGCGTTGAGTTGCCCGCGCTGGAGGTCGACAAGCTGCGAGACGCCGTCGTACTGGTAGAGTTCGTCGAGATGCACGGCCGGGTTCTGCGCCGCGGCCACGGGGTTGGCGCGCCAGAGGCGATTGCTCGCGCGGTCGTAGCCGTGCTGGATGCGGTCGGCGTCGGTGGAAGAGCCGTAGTCGCGCCAGAGGTGGTCGACGATGCGGCCGAAGCGGTCGAAACCTTGGTACGTGCCACTTGTGCCGCCCCAAAGGTCGAGGCGCACCTCGGGCTCGAGGTAGTCTTCCCGCACGACCGTGCCGAGGCCGAGGTAGGTGTAGCCGGCCAGCACGTCGCCGGGGCTGCCGCCGCTGTCGTCGCGGATGGCGTCGAGACGGTTCAGGACGTCCGCGGCGCTGTTCGCGGTGCCATAGGTGTAGTGAATGAGGCGGCCGTTGGGATAGCGGACCGAAACGGGCCGGAGGCCGGAAGACGCGCCGGCGTAGGCGTACTCGACGTACAGGGTGTTGCCGCCGACGTCGCCGGCGTGCTCCTGGTATTCCTTGACGAGCTGCCCGAAGTCGTTGTACTGGCGGACGATCTGGTTGACCGGGCTGCCGCCGGAGGGGGCGTCGTAGCTGGTCAGCGAGGCGACCATGCCGCGGACTTCGTAGCTGCGCTCGATCCGCAGCACCGCGTCGTCGATGTC
>SKJM01000355.1 GCA_007122045.1 Planctomycetales bacterium
GGCTCGTTGGCCGTGGCTTGGACGATTCGGAACCGCTGGTAAAACGCCTCGTAGGCGGCGCCTTCATGATCGGGATCGAGCCGCAGCGCCGCGTCGAGATGCGGCAGCTTCGCCCGGGCCGGTTTGGCGGACGCGAACGACCCTTCGATTGCCATGGCTGCCCGGTATTCCGCCTCGGCCTGCTTGCGGCGCAAGGCCATGGCGTCGAGCGCGTCCTGGGCGGCGGCGGGCGCGGCCTCGGAGAGTGAAGCGGCCACGTTCGCCCACGCCTCGGCGATCAACCGGTCGAAGTCCTTCACCGGCCCGCTGTGGTCCGTCCAATCGCCCTCATACTCCGCCCCGCGGCGCAGCCGGACGCCGAATTCGAGTTCGGTCTGGTCGAACGTTTTGCCCAGCGGGTCGGTTTCGGCCAGGCGGAACTCGATGGTGGCGTCGGCGTGCGGACTGAACTGCCGCGCGCCGGGCAAGCGGCTCATGCCCATGGCCAGCAGCAGGGCCTCCTCGCGGCTGGAGGCGGCCTCCAGGTTCTGCACGAGCAGGAGGCGATCCGACCGGTCGATGGAGGCGGCGAACACCTCGCGGGCGCGTCGGCCCAGCGGGCGCAAGCGGGCGTGCAGTCCCGCCGCCTCGATACCCAACAACCGGACCTTCACCTTGCCTTCGAGCCGCTTCGGGGCCTCGTCGAGGCCCACCCGGCACGCCAACACCATCCGCGCCACGCCGGCCCGGCCCAGGGGCCAGTCAAACGACTCCTGCGCCAGCGGATTGCCCGTCGAAAGATCGACCAGGCTCAGGTGCGCTTGCGGCGCACCGCCCTCGGGTTCCACCTCCAGGCGCACCAGCGCGTCGTAGCTGAGCATCGGGCCGGCGAGGTCGGCCGCAAGCTTCCGCTCTTTCAGCACTCGGTCCAGTTGCGCGCGGCTGACCACGCGAGCGGTGCCCGTGGCGCGGAGCTGCTCTGCCAGCAGGTCGCACACGAGTTGCGCGGCGTTGCGCGTCGGGGCGGGCACCCGCCCGGGCAGCGCCGGCGGCAGCACGACCACCACCGGCGAGTCGGGGCCCAACGGCCGGGCCTCGACGTGGGGGACCGGTTCGGTGTCGTCGAGCAGCAGCACGGGCTCGGGCGCGGCCTCGGTCACCACCACCCGGCCGTCGGGCAGCCCGTGGAGCACCAACTTCCGGTAGGTCTCCGGCTCGACACTGTGCCGCACGAGTTCCGCTCCGGCCAGCGTGCGGTTCAGCGAGGTGATGGCGTAGTGCGCCATGCACTTCTTCCAATACTCGACGGCCAGTTCCGGCTTGCCGTGCAACTCCAGGTACTTGCCCGTGAAATAATGCATGTCGCCCCAATGGGCAACGTCGGTCTTGCGGAAGAGCTTGGCGAGATGGGCCGGGTCGATCGCGCCCGTTCCACCGTCGCGCAGGTCGCGCTCCAATAGCGAGGCCAACTCGAGGAGCCGGTGGGGCGGCTCGCCGGGCTGCTCGCGGGCGCGGCGCGACCGCAAGAAGAGAAGCCTTTCGAGCGCTTCGTCTCTCCGGCCCACGTCGTTCAGTTCGGCGGCGATCAGCATCGCGTGCAGCCCGTGCCACGGGGCGTCGGTGTGGACGAACGAATCGTAGGCCACCGGCAGGACGTGGCGGAACCGCCGGTCAAGCTGGAACAAGACGCAGACGTGCGTCCTGGTCATGCGGTGAAGGTTCTCGTTGAGCATCCTGCGCGTCGCCGCCACGGCGTCGCGATCGCCTTTGCCGGTGCGCCGGTAGTAGAAATAGAGCGCGTCGAGGGTCCGCTCGTGGGCGGACGCCTCGCGGAAATGCTCCTCGGCCTTCGCCCACCGCTGCGCGGCCTCGTAGCAACTGCCGATCAACACGTGGCCTTCGCCCACGTAGCTGCCCGAAAGCAGCGCCTCGGCGTGGGTCCGGGCCTCCTTCCATCGACGAAACGCCATATACCGCACGGCGGCGTTGGCGTGCACATCGCCCCGGTTCAGCACGCGCTCGGCGCCGGGATGCCGCGGTGCGGCTTCCTCCTCTTCCTCCTCTTGCTCCTCCTCGGCCGCGGCCAGTGCCGCTTCGACCAGTTGCGGCATCAGGTCGGGCCGGTCGGCGTTGTAGGCGTCGTCGAAGGCATGGACGATTGTTCGGACGATTTGCGCCCGTTGCTCGGGAACCCGGTCGGCGGCGTCGGCCGCGCGCCGCAGGAGGGCCACCTTCGCCTCCAAGGCGTCGAACGCGAAGGCCGCGGCCGTGGCGTCGACTGCGCGGACGGCCAGCGGGAGGTCGCCGGCGTCGGCCGCGAGGTGGCCGGCCGCCTGCAACAGGGCGAATCGCCGAGCCGAATCGTCGGCCTGCGACGCCTCCTCAAGCATTTCCTCGGCCAGTGCGGCCTTCTGTATGGGGTTCGTGGCCCCGTTGGATCGGTCGGCGTACTCTTCCTGGACCGCCTGCACGGCCTCGGCCCGATCGGCTTCGGAGGGAAGCGGGATCTTCGCCCCGGCGTCCTGCGAAGCCGCGGCGGCGGCGAGCCACAGCACCGCCGCCCAGCCCGTCATACATCGCACCCCCAGGTATTGGCCGCCCGCCTTCCGGACCGGCTGTAAGGTGAACGCGTGCATCGAACCGCCTCCTCGGTATCAGAAGCAGACTTCCGCAAAACGACGAACCCGGGCGGCTGCCCGCCGCCTCGTGCAACTTGACGCCAGTATAAGTGATAGCGAGCGCGATTGCAAGCCGCGGCCACCCCTCAAACCTGCGGCCGCGCACCCCGCCGTCAAGCGAGCACTCTCGCGTGCGAGCCCGCTCGGCGACGAACTGTAATGCGTCGGAGTTGAAGCTGGCCTCCGCCACGGGCGCCCCGCTGGAGAAACAGGGCCGTGCCACAGCGCATGGCGACCGTGTAAACCTTGTCCGTTCCCTGCTCGACACCTCCAACCGCGACGTTCGTTTCCATTCCCGCACCGAGCCAACCGGCCGGGAACGGCAAATCCTAGTCTCCCGCCCTGCGTTCCCCCGACAGCGATGGCCGCTCGGAAGCCGCTGGCGGCTTCACCTTACACGACTCCCGTCGGCGGGGCCGGCGGCACGATCATCACCGCTTTTCCCCGGGGCTTCACCCCACAACGGCCATGAGTGTAGCAAATTGTAGCTAATTGCACCGCCTCCCGTCGAATTGGGGCGAATCATGTATAATCTGCCGTGCGGCAGGAGGGTCGAAAACCGGCACAAATATTGGATTCTTCGGCTCTTCCAATTCTCAGCTAGTGTAATGCTAATCCTTATCGTCGGCGAGAATGAAGATGATGTTCGGCCGGGGGGATTCGCCCGGCGGCTCGCCGGCCGCGGCGGTTCCGGCATCGCCGGCCAGCGCGGCCGCCAATAGCGGAAAAACCGCGAGAAAAC
>SKJM01000799.1 GCA_007122045.1 Planctomycetales bacterium
GCATGTCGTCGAGCCAGGGGACGACGGTTGCCCGCAACCCGGCCGCGGCGTAGTCGTTCGCCGTCGGCTCGAGATCGCGCTGGCCGGCCTGGTGGACGATGCGCCAGCCCCGCCGTTGCGGTCCGAGCCTGCCGAGCACCTCGGGCACACACCGGTTCAGCGCCTGCGCTCCCCCGCTGCCGCCCAGCACCAGCAGTTGCGGCGGGCCGGCGGGCTGAGCGCGGGGAAGCGTGAATGCCTTGCGCACGGGGTTGCCCGTCAGGTGCATCCGGCACGAGGCCGGCAGCGCGGCGCGGGCCTCGGAGAACGTCAGGCACACCGCGGCGGCGCGGCGGGCCAGGAACCGTGTGGCCTTGCCCGGCACCGCGTTCTGCTCCAACAGCACCAGCGGGACGCGGCGCGCCAGGGCGGCGCGGGCCATGGGCACGCTGGCGTATCCGCCCAGGCCCACCACGGCCGCCGCCGGATGCGCGGCGAGGTACCGACCGGCGGCATAGTAGGCCCCGGCGCTGTCGAGGGCGAAGCGAAACAAGCCCAGCAGCCGTGTGGGAACCGGCTGGCAGGGGAGGTGGAGGTATCGGTGGCCGGCTTCACGCACGCGGCGGCCGAGCCAGTCGGGGCCCGTGCCGGCAAAGGTGATTTCCACGTCGGGCCGCAGCACCCGGAGCGACTCGGCCACCGCCAGCCCGGGAAACAGGTGCCCTCCGGTCCCTCCGCCGGTCAGGATGATGTGAGGCGGTGGCGAGGCAGTCATGGGTGGGAGGTCGCGAATGGTGCCGCGGCAACGCGGTGGGGGGAACCGTTCGGGCCCAAGACCCTGGGTTGTTCCAGCCCAGGGCAACGCCCTGGTTGTTGTACCCAAGTTTGGGGTTGCACAAAGGGCCACCTGCGGGCTTGCCCCGCCGGAGCCGTGGTCAGTAAGCTAAGCGAGCACAATCGGCCCGAATTTCCCCGGCTCGTTGCCGCCGCCTCCAGCGCCGGCAACAGGGGAGATTGGTAGTTTGGGCGCCTCGGTAGCTCACGGACCACCGCTCCGGGCCGGGCAAGCCGGCCGGTGGCGAAAGTGTGGGGTGGCGATGGCGGTAGCTCACGGACCACTGCTCCGGCCGGACGAGCCGGCGGGTGGCGGCCGGCTTTCTCGTCGATGTTCAGCTTCAGCGCGGCGAGTCCGGCCAGGGCGCACAGGGCGCCGGCGATCCAGAAGCGGACGACAATTTTGCCCTCCGGCCAGCCGGCCAGTTGGAAGTGATGGTGCAGCGGGGCGCAGCGGAAGATGCGCCTCCGGCGAAGCTTGAACGAGCCCACTTGCAGGATCACGCTCCCCGCCTCGGCCACGAACACGCCGCCGGCCACCACGAGCAGCCACTCCTGCCGTGCGGCCAGCGCCAGCAGTCCCAGCAGGCCGCCCAGGGGCAGGGCGCCGGTATCGCCCATGAACACTTGCGCCGGGTGGCAGTTGAACCAGAGGAACCCGAGCACGCCGCCCACCAGGGCCGCGGCCGGCACGGTCAGTTCGCCGGCCCCGGGGATGCGCGGGATGGCCAGGTATTGGGCCATTTCGGCATGCCCGGCGGCGTAGGTGACGGCCGTGACGGCGGCGGTGGTGAAGATGAGGCACCCACCGGCCAGCCCGTCGAGCCCGTCGGTCAGGTTCACGGCGTTGGAGCTGGCCACCAGCACCAACACGGCCAAGGGAATGAAGGCGGCGCCCAGGTTACCTACCTGCCCCCACAGCGGCAGCGCGAGCGTCAGTCCGTCGGGCAGGTGGCGGTGATGCTCCCACACGAGCACGGCTACCAGCGTTGCCACGACCAGTTGCCCGGCCAGTTTTCCGCGTACCGAAAGCCCGTTGCGCCGCCCGCGCAGCTTCACCAGGTCATCGGCGGCGCCGATCAGGGCGAGGCCGACCACCAGCAGGAGGGCCGCCTGCACGAGCCGGTTGCCCGGATCGGCCAGCAGGCAGGTGGCGCCCAGCAGTCCGGCCACGATGAACAGGCCGCCCATGGTGGGGGTGGCCGTTTTGTGCGCGTGCAGGCGGCGGACGGCGTCGGAGTGGCACACGATGGGCTCGCGGAACCGGGCCCGCAGCCAGCCGATCAGCCCCGGCCCGAGCAGCACGGCCACGAGGAAGCTGGCCATGGCCGCCAGGGCGGCGCGCAGGGTGATTTTCGCCAGCCCCGCCAGGGCGGGCTCGACGGCGGGGCCGGCCAGGTAGTCGAGCAGCCAGAGGAGCATGGGGCGTGGCGGCGGAGAAGGCGGAGAGGGCGGACGGCACACGGCGTGTGCCTGCTACATTGGGGCCGGCGGACGGCACACGGCGTGTGCCTGCTACGTTGTATCCCTGAGCAGCCGGGGGGCGCGGAAGCGCTCCCCCGGCGCTCAGTCTTAAGCTCCACCGTGAAGCACTTGTCGGGGCGGTCGACCCAGTAACCGCCGAGTCCGGCAAGCCAATGCCTCTACCCAAGGAGGGAAGGGTAGCGCCGTTGTCCCGCACAAGCGGCGCAAACGGCGGAGCTTACGATTAGTTCCTGTGGTTCGCTGTGTAAGGTTGTCGGTGCCGGCCCCGCTACGCGGTGCGGCGGATCGGGTATTGGTTCAATGCCTCCACGATACGTTCCATGCCGACCGATCGGGAGCCTTTCACCAGCACGGTGTCGCCCGGCAGGATCGCCTGGCCCAGGTAGGGCAACGTCTGTTCGAGCGTGTCGCAGGGGATGGCCCGCGCCGGCGTCATGCCGGCCGCGCGGGCGCCGCCGACGACAAAGCGGGCGAACCGGCCGCAGGCGATGAGCAGGTGCGCGCGGCCGATGGCGACGGCCTGCCGGCCGAGTTCCCAGTGCAGGCGCGGCGCCTCCTCGGCCAATTCGTCCATGTCGCCCAGCACGACGATCCTTCGCCCCGGCGCGTCCAGGTCGGCCACCAGTTCCAGCGCGGCCCGCATGGCCGTGGGACAGGCGTTGTAGGTGTCGTTGACGACGGTCGCGCCGCGGATCTCCCGCACTTCGCACCGCATGGCCACCGGCTGATAGTTCCGCAGGGCGGCGGCCATGCACTCGAAGTCGAGCCCGAGCAACCGGCCGGCCGCAATCGCGCACAGGGCCGAAGTGAGGTGATGGCGGCCCCAAACGGGAATATCGAACCGGCACAAAGGGGTCGGGAATCTTTTTTTCGCAGTACCTTCCGGGCCGTCCGGGCAAAAGACTCCCGACCCCTTTATTGCAAACGCAAGCCGTCCGCGGGCGGTCGTCACGTCGGTGGCCTGCAAGTCGCAATGGCTGTTGGCGCCCACCCAGGTAATGGGTGGGGGGCAGCGGCGGGCGGCGTGGCGCAGCCAGGGGTCGTCGGCCAGGACGGCGTGCCCGTCGTCGGGCAGCGCGGCCAGCAGTTCGGCCTTCGA
>SKJM01000688.1 GCA_007122045.1 Planctomycetales bacterium
CGCCCAGCAGGAACGTGTTCGTGGTGCCGTCGCGCATGAAGGCCACCGAAACGGCGGCGTTGGCGCCCATCACCCCGCGGAAGCGCGAGTTTGTCCATCCGGGCGACTCGGGGCCCACCATGGCGTCGCCCCGGCCCGGAAAGTGCCCGGGCGTGAGCAGGTACCCGCGGCCGCCGTTGGCCGCGTAATTGCCGCGAGCCCACGCGCCGCTGTCGGCCGTGTAGTACCCACCGTCGTAATCGACCCGGTTGTAGCTGTCGGTCGGGCACAGCAGGACCGACAGCCGGGTGGCGCGCGCGTTGCGGTTCTCGGGATCGGAAATCAGCCGGTTCGGGTCGAGGCTGTCGTACAGCCCCGACTGCTCGATGTACGGCAGCAGCAGCACGACCCAGTTCGGATGCACGTTCCTCGACCGCGGCGGGTCCTCCGAGGGGGCATACTGCAAGCTGGGCGGGAACGAATGGTGCGCCGATTCGTAGTTCAGCAGCCCCAGACTGAGCTGCTTGAGGTTGTTCTGGCACTGAATCCGCCGCGCCGCCTCCCGCGCACTCTGCACCGCCGGCAACAGCAAGGCAATCAGGATGCCGATGATCGCGATGACCACCAGCAACTCGACCAAGGTAAAACCGCGAACACGGTACTTCATGATCGTTCCTCCCTGGAAACGGACACGTTGGTCGCCAGCAGGGTTCAAGCCTAACAGACACGGAAGGGGCCGTCAAGCGCCTCGAAAGTGCCAGGGCACCTAGTTCTTTCCGCTTCGCGGCGCCCACCCCCCTTGCATACGGGTGGCACGTAGGATAGATAGAAAGATGGAATATCGAGGCCCGCCGCGCGGCGCGCGGCATTCTGGGCAGGGCGATGGCGAAGAAGAAAACCAGCGGCAAACGGAAGATCGCGCAGTAGGCCCACCGGGGCAAGAAGCAGATTGACAAAAGGAGCACTGATACGGACTTGCCCTTGACGCGGCAATATCGCCGCGATACACTAATGATGGGTGGTTTGGCCACCAACCTTGTGAGTCGTAATCGTAGTCATCGTTATCAGCGAGTCCCTTCTGTCGAGGAATGCTGCATCATCTTGGGACACCTGCGGCCGGTAATGGTAACACTCGAGATATTCGAGCAATGGTTCTCCGCGAAGAACGGTGGAATTGAGCCTTCGGCGGAAGGCGAGTATCCAGCAGGTTCACTCCGATGTGCGCTGGGCCGCCGCACTAGCGCTCGATCCCGAGACCGTGCCAACCAGTCCTTGGAACCGAGGCTTGCGAGACGCATACCGATAGACTTCGTCCAATCAGGAATGCTGAAGATGCAAGGCAGGTAAAACTCCCGGAGCGTCCTGCACTTCGTCAGCCCATTACCGACGAGCAGAAGACGGCACTCCGCTATCCGCTCCGCGGCACGCCTGTTTGCGTTATGCCGCCTGGCTGGCCGAAGAGACCGTCGACGCCCTGGAACTGCACCCGGCATGAGGGCTATCATGTACAGAAACACTCTCGAAGGCCGTTCGCAAACAGAGACCGGCCCCCGAAGGTTCCCGGCTGCGCGGGATGCTTGCACAAGGGGTAGGATACCCGTTTCCGGTTTCGGCCCGCTGATTGCCGGCCTGGCCGCGTGGCTTGTCGCGTCGGTTTGCGGCGCAGCCCACGCGGAAACGCAGCGGCCGAACGTCGTTCTGATTATGACCGACGACCAGGGGTACGGCGACTTCGGCGCGCACGGCAACCCGGTGCTGCGGACGCCGGCCCTGGACCGGCTGCACGCCGAGAGCCTGCGGCTGACCCGCTTCCACGTCGATCCGACCGGCGCCCCCACCCGCGCCGCCGTGATGACCGGCCGCTATGCCGCCCGAACCGGCGTGTGGTACCCGATGATGGGCCGGTCGCTGCTGCGGGCCGGCGAAACGACCGTAGCCGAAGTGTTCCGCGAGGCCGGCTACCGGACCGGCATCTTCGGCAAGTGGCACCTGGGCGACAACTACCCGTACCGCGCCATGGACCGCGGCTTCGACGAGTCGCTCGTGCACGGCGGGGGCGGCATCGGCTACACGCCCGACCACTGGGGCAACACCTACTTCGACCCCGTGCTGCTGCACAACGGCACGTGGCGGAAGTACCAGGGCTACTGCACCGACGTCTTCTTCCGCGCGGCCGTCCGGTTCATCGAGGCCGACCGCGGGCGGCCCTTCTTCGCGTACCTTCCGGCCAACGTGCCCCGCGCGCCGTTGCAGGTGCCGCCCCAATACGCCGAGCCGTACCTCGAGGCCGGCGTGCCGCGCGAGTTGGCCCAATACTACGGCATGATCGCCAACTTCGACGAAAACCTGGGAAGGCTCCTCGACCGGCTCGATGCGTTGCACATCGCCGACAACACGGTCGTCGTGTTCCTGATCGACAACGGCACCGCCGGCCGCACGCCCGACGCGACCCTGCGCGGCGGCAAGGGTTCGCCTTACGACGGCGGGCACCGCGTGCCGTGCTTCATCCGCTTCCCGCGCCGGCTCAAGGGCGACCGCGACATCCCCCAGATCGCCGCGCACATCGACCTGCTCCCCACCCTGCTCGACCTGTGCGGCCTGCGCTACCCGAAAAACGTGCGGTTCGACGGCACCAGCCTGGTACCGCTGCTGGTGGGCTTGGAAGATTGGTTCCGCCGCACGTTGTTCGTGCAGGCGCACGGGCCCGGCCCGCCCCAGCCGTGGCGCAACTCGGCCGTGATGACCGATCAATACCGGCTGGTCAACGGCACCGAGCTGTACGACATCGTGGAAGACCCCGGCCAGCAACGCAACATCGGCCCGGAAAATCCGGAGGTGCGCGACCGGCTGCGCTTCGAATATGAAGAGTGGTACAAGGACGTATCGGAGCGTTTCGACGAGATGAACCCCATTGCCCTGGGCGCCCCCCAGGCGAACCCGACCCTGCTCACCTGTCACGATTGGCACGGCCCGGCGGTGCCCTGGCACCAGAGCCACGTGCGGCAGCGCGTAGCGGCCAACGGCTACTGGGCGGTGGCCGTGGTGCGGGCCGGCCGGTACCGGTTGACCCTGCGGGAGCGCCCGGCCGCGGCGAAGTTCCCGCTGCCGGCCACCTCCGCCCGGGTTCAGGTGGGCGAGCGGACGGCCGCGGTCCGCGTTCCGCCCGGCGCCACGGGCGTGCCGGTGGAATTGGACCTGCCGGCGGGCCGGACGCGGCTCCAAACATGGCTTTTCGACGCAGACGGCACGCACCGCGGGGCGTACTTTGTGGAAGTGGCCTACCTGGGCCCGCCGGTCGAGGCGCCGGACGCCGCCGCGCCCGAGCCGTCGCCCACTCGGCCGGCCGAGCAGCCCGACGCCAAGCGCCGCCCGCCGTCGCGCAGCGCGTACGACTGAGCGCGGAG
>SKJM01000320.1 GCA_007122045.1 Planctomycetales bacterium
CCGGGGCCGCCTGCGCCGGCTCCCCTTCCGCGGCGTCGCCCGGCGGTGCCGCCTCCCCCGTCCCGGCGGCCTGTTCCTGCAACGCTTTGGCCCGCTCGATCTCCTCGCGCAACCGGGCCGGGTTGTCTTCCTGCCCGAGCATCTTCACGTACCCGCCCAGCGGGACGATGCCGATCCCGTACTCCGTCTCGCCCCAGCGGAACTTCAGCAGCTTCAGCCCGAAGAAGTCGAACCCCAGGTAGAACTTCTCGCACTTCACGCCGCACCACTTGGCCACGGCGAAATGCCCCAGTTCATGCACGAAGATAACCAGCCCCAGGGCGATCGCCACTTGCAGAATGACGGCGAGCAGCCCCAGGTCGATAAAAGCGATCAGGCAGAGACCCAACGGGAAACCTCCTCCCTGGCCCAATGGTCCAGGTGTACGAGTTGCGATAGTGTCGGATGGGGGTCGAAGGTGTGTTTGTCCAGGGCCCGGCGGCAGGCGGGCACAATTTGGTTGAAGGCCAGCCGCCCGGCGAGGAACGCGGCCACGGCGGCCTCGTTGGCGCCGTTGAGCACCGCGCCGGTGGTGCCTCCGGCCTCGGCCGCCTCCAGCCCCAGGCGCAGTGCGGGAAAGCGGTCGGGGTCCGGCGGCTCGAACTCCCACTGCATCGCCCGCCCAAAATCGAGCTTCGCCGCCACGCCCTCGGTCCGCTCCGGCCATGTCAGCGCGTACTGAATGGGCAGTTTCATATCCGGCGGGCTGAGCTGCGCGATAACCGACCCGTCTATGTATTCTACCATCGAATGGACGATCGACTGCGGATGGACCACCACGCCGATCTGGCCGGGCCGGAGGTCGAACAGCCACCGCGCCTCGATGATTTCCAGCGCTTTGTTCATCAGGGTTGCCGAGTCGATGGTGATTTTCGGTCCCATCGCCCAGGTGGGGTGTGCCAGGGCCTCCTCGACCGTCACCTGCGAGAGCCGCTCCGGGGGGTAGTGGCGAAACGGCCCCCCGCTGGCGGTGAGCACGACCCTTCGTACCTCGTCGCGCCGGCCCGCCTGCAGGGCCTGGAACACGGCGCTGTGTTCGCTATCGACCGGCAGCAGGGTGGCCCCGCGCTCGGCCGCCAGGCGAGTAATCAGTGGCCCGCCCACCACCAAGCTCTCCTTGTTCGCCAGGGCGACGGTCTTGCCCGCCTCCAACGCCGCCCACGTGCCATGCAGCCCGGCACTACCCACGATAGCCGAGACCACCACGTCGACCTCCGGGGCCGCGACCACCTCTCCCACGGCCGCCGGACCCACAAGCAATTGCACCCCCTCGGGCAGGGCCGACCACGGGTGCCGCGCGGCGGCGGCCGGGTCGGTGGCCACAATGGAGGCCGGGCCCCACTGCCGGGCCTGGGCCTCCAGCAAGTCGAGGTTCGCGTGGGCCGAGAGCGCGACCGGCCGCAAACGCCCCCCCGACGCGGCAATCACCTCCAGCGTGCTTCGCCCAATGCTCCCGGTCGAACCCAGGATGACGATGTTTTTGGGGCGATAGGTCATGGGAAGGCCGCTGCCGGGTGCAAACTCCAGCCGATTGTAACGGCCTGCCACGTCCCGTCAACCGGAATCGGTTCAAGACCGCCGCCTCTGTTGTGGTTTACCACATCTCATTTAGAACTAGCTTGACTTCTTATGTCAACATTCATAAGATGACTCATAGGGTTGCTCCTCTGCCCAACAAACTGTAATGTATGCCGCTATCGGCGGGAAGAAACCCCTCGTGTAGCGAAATCGAATCCGTTCCATCGAACTACCATGCACGAACGAACCGCGAAAGCCAACGTGTTCCTGCGGGAACCAACGGCTGATACCGAAGAAATCCGCAACGCTGCCGACGCAAACGGAGATGGCCGGTGCGGCGCCTGCCGCGCGGGCGGGGGTTGCTCACCATCCTCCGCCGCAAGCGGCCCGGGCCAGCGGAAGCGGCCGTCGCTCACCGCCGAGCTCTACCCCGTTGCCCAACCCACGCCGGAACTGCTTGCGGAATTGGCGGAGGCCAGCCGCCGGTTGGACGGCCGGTCGCCCGAGGAGATCCTCACCTGGGCGGTCGAGCGGTATTTCCCGCGGTTTACGATGGCTACGGCGTTCGGGCCGGAGGGGTGTGTCATTCTGTCGATGCTGGCGAAGATCGAGCCGCGGGTGTACGTTTTCAACCTGGAAACGGGGTACCAGTTCCAGGAAACGCTGGAGTTGCGGGACCGCATTGCGGAAAAGTACGGCATCGCGGTAGACTTTCAGTATCCGGACACGACCGTCGAGCAGTACGAACGGCAGCATGGCGGGCCGCTTTATGTAACGAACCCCGACCAATGCTGTTTCGACCGCAAGGTGCGCATTCTCTATCGGGTTACCCGCAGCTTCGACGCCTGGGCCAGCGGCATCCGGCGCGACCAGAGCCCGATCCGGGCCGACACGCCCATTGTGCGATGGGACAAGAAGTTCGGACTGGTCAAGGTGAGCCCCTTGGCCAATTGGACCAAGAAAGAGGTGTGGAAACGGATTGTCGACGAAAAAGTCCCCTACAATCCCCTGCACGATCAAGGCTATCCCAGCGTGGGGTGCCGGCCCTGCACGCGCCGGGTGCTCGATACCGATATCGACGAGCGCGCCGGCCGCTGGACCGGGTTCGCCAAGACCGAGTGCGGCCTGCACACCGACTGACCGTGCTGAGGCGTGCAACGCAACGGCCCTGGCGAACCCCGCCTGCGGGCGAAACAGCACCACTGCCGTGTCCGGGCCGATTTGGGGTTGACCCTCCGGGCTTTCGCGCATAGGGTAGTGTATGGGGACTTGGTAGGTTCGTCGTCGAACGGCCGGGTTTCGGCGAGCGTGGCAGGTCCCTCCCCATACTCGTGCAAACGATTCGCAACCCGGCCCGGAAAGGTTTTTTTCCCATGTCTCAGGTCCACCAGGGCGACGTCGTACGTGTCCATTACGCGGGCCGTCTGGAAGACGGAACCGAGTTCGACAACTCCCGCAACCGCGAACCGCTGGAGTTCGTCGCCGGCGCCGGCACGGTGATCCAAGGGGTCAGCCACGGCGTCATTGGGATGAGCGAAGGCGAAACCAAGACGGTAACCGTCCCTCCGGAGGAGGCGTACGGCGAGCGGAATCCGGCTTTGGAGCAGAAGGTTGCCCGCGAAGACCTGCCCGAAGGCGTTCAGGAAGGCTCCCAACTTCGCGCGGTCCAGGGCGACCGCGAAATTCCCGTCTGGGTCCGCAAGCTCGACGACGCCGGCGCCGTCATCGACGCCAACCACCCGCTGGCCGGCAAGACGCTCGTGTTCGACCTCGAATTGGTCGAGGTGGAGTCGGGCGCATAGATGCGGTTCCCGATGACGGGGAA
>SKJM01000225.1 GCA_007122045.1 Planctomycetales bacterium
AAAAGGGGCGATGAATCGCCGCTTGGACGCAGCCTTTTTCTCGCGCGCTCTGGCTGGGGAAGCACCGCAGCGGTATAATCCGGAAGTTGGTTCGCGGACCAACTGGGCACCATCGCCGTGGGATCATCGCCCACGGAACCCGAGCGCCTCCCAAGGGTCTTTTTCGGAGCAAGCCATGCCGATCCACCGACTGCCCCCCCTGATGACGGTTGCCGCCTTGTTGATTCTGGCCCGTAACACGGGGCTGGCCGAATCGACCTGGCCGCAGTGGCGAGGCCCATCGCGCGACGGCCGGATGGCCGGCGACGCCTGGCCCGATTCGCTCGACGAAGCGCACCTGGCCCCACAATGGCGGGTGGAACTGGGGCCGAGCTACTCCGGCCCGATCGTCGCCGAGGACCGGGTCTTCGTGACCGAGACGGTCGATCGGAAGTCCGAGCGGGTGTCGGCCCTTTCGCGGACCGACGGCCGGGTGCTGTGGCAGGCGGAATGGCCGGGCGCGATGACCGTCCCGTTCTTCGCCCGGGCCAACGGCGACTGGATCCGGGCCACGCCCGCCTACGACGGCGCGAGCCTGTACGTGGCCGGCATGCGCGATCTGCTGGTGTGCCTCGACGCGGCCACCGGCCGGGAGCGATGGCGGGTGGATTTCATGGCCGAGTTCGAGTCGCCCCTGCCCTCGTTCGGTTTCGTGTCCTCACCGCTGGTCCTGGGCGATTCCGTGTACGTGCAGGCGGGCGGGGGTTTCTGCCGCCTGGACAAGCAAACCGGCAAGCTCCACTGGCGCACGCTCGAGGACGGCGGCGGAATGTGGGGTTCCGCCTTCTCCTCGCCGTACTTCACGACCCTCCACGGCGTGCCGCAAATCCTGGTCCAGACCCGCCAGCGACTGGCCGGCATCGACCCGGAGTCGGGCGAGGTGCTCTGGTCGACCCCGGTCGAGGCGTTTCGCGGCATGAACATCGTCACGCCCACGGTGTACGAGCAGCAGCTCTTCACCAGCAGCTATGGGGGCGGCTCCTGGCTGTTCGCCGTCGATCTCGGGGCGGCCGAGGCCACGGTCGACCTGGTGTGGCGCAACAAGCTGCAGGGCTACATGTCGAGCCCGATCATCCGGGACGGCCACGCCTACCTGCACCTGCGCAATCGGCGGTTCGCCTGCCTGGACCTGACGACCGGCAAGGAGCGGTGGATCACCCGGCCGTACGGCCAGTACTGGAGCCTGGTGGCCAACGACGACCGGCTGCTGGCGCTGGACGAAACGGGCGAGCTGTACCTGATCCGCTTGAATCCCCAGGAATTCGATCTGCTCGACAGCCGCCGTTTGACCGACAATTCGTGGGCGCACCTTGCAGTGGCCGGCGAGGAGGTTTTCGTACGCGACATTGCCGCCCTGACGGTGTACCGTTGGCGACGGCCCTGACCGGGATCGGAGAGATTGCGTGCCCGTTGATCATCGTCCCGCGGCGCGGTGTGGGCGGGGGGCGTGTCGCGCGTAGAATACGGACACCGTCCGGGACCGTTTCGTTGGCCTCCGCGACATGTCGCCGGAGGAGCGGCGGGAGGCCTTCGAGGGAATGGGCGACTTGATCGCCGACCGTACGACCGCGGTGCGGGCGGAACTCGCGAAGATTCTCAAGCCGGAGCAACGGGAGCGTCTCGGGCAAATCCGAGCGCAGCAGGAAGGCGTCGGGATCCTGCGCCGACCGGAGATCCAGGAACAACTCGGATTGACCGACGCCCAGAAGGAGCAATTGCGACTTATTGCCGAGGAAATCCAGGAAAAAACGCAGCGGCTGGTTCAAGAGATGTGGGCCCCGGACGCCGATCGCGCGGGGCTGCGCGAAACCATGCAGGCGCTGCGCACGGAAGCCCAAACGAGGAGCATGGCCGTACTGAACGCCGACCAGCGGCGGACCCTGGCCGAGAAGATTATGGGGGAACCGTTCGACCTCGACATGTCGTCCCTGATGCGGCGGCCGCGCGGAACGGCGCCGCTGCCGCAATGTTTCGACCACCCCGGAGAAACCGTAGTTCCAGGAACCGGGAGGGTATGGACGGGCGGCGTGGCTTGCGTCATCCGTTTCGGGAGTATGGCCGAGGATGAAGACCTTCCAACTCCCATCTCCCAACTTCCAACTCCCAACTCCCGGCCGTTGACAGCCCGGCTCATGGGCACGAGGAGAGAACGGAGGCAACGGAGTAGGCAATCTCCGTGGAGAACTGGTCCTTTCGAAAACCGAGGGATCCAAGCCAAGCGACAGTTCCTCTCCGTGATCTCGGTTGACTCCTGTTCCGTCCATCCCCACCAGGGACTCATCGCCCCCACGGCGCACCGCCGCCCCCCCTGCCGGTGACCGACGACCTGGCCCCTCCGCATCGTCCGCCTGCCGATGTGCGACGAAATGACCGAGGAGGAGCAGGGCCGCGTAGTCGATGGACTCACGGCCTGTTGCGAAGCGGAGATCGGAGGTCGGAGGTCCGAAATCGGAAATCGGAAACCGGCAATCCGGAGTCTGAAATCCACCTGACACCTGACACCTGACACCTGACACCTGACACCTGACACCTCGCTTCTCCGCCTCTGCTGTTGTCCATCCTTCCCTCGAAATACCCGCAACGCCTCAGGCCCTGCCCGGGGCGCTGCCTGAATCCGACACCCACGAATTTGCATCCTGTGCCGTGCTTGAAACATCGGAGAAGCTCACCATCGTCCTGGCCGCGGTTCGACACTCCCTCTGTGGCCCGGCCCTTTCGGGCGTATAGTTTTTCGGCTTCTCACTGCGCCGTCCGGCCGCCGGCCTTCAACAACTCCATCGAGATACTGGCACTTCGAGGCGTTCGGACGCTTTACGGCTGCGTTCGCGCAAGGCACAATAGACGGTGGTCGTTAGGCCGTACGGCGGGGTTTCGTGAATCGCAGCTCCCGGAAGCGTGCCCTCGACAGCGGGCTTCCCGGTTCTAGCCAGGACGTCGGGCCTGAAACCCGACAGAGTGCCACAACGGGAGGGGATCATGAAGGACAAGGGACACCACGCGGACCGGGCCGCGAACCCATGCGAGCAGGCCAACGGCAGAAAAGTAGCCGCGCGAGATTCCCATCAGACGTCGGAAGCGTCGGTGATCCGCTCGGCCGAAGACGGCCGGAGGATGCCCGGCGAACCGGCGGCGGACCTGGACGAGTTGGCCGGCCAGAACGACGCACTGCGTCGTGCGCAGGCGGAGCTGGAGGCCTCCCGGGCGCGCTATCTGGAGCTTTACGATGGTGCCCCGGTCGGGTATGTCACCCTCGACGAGCAGGGGGTGATTCGCAAGGCCAATCGTACCGCCGCCGGCCTGCTGGGCGTGGACCGGGACGCGTTGGTCGGGCAGACGCTTG
>SKJM01000218.1 GCA_007122045.1 Planctomycetales bacterium
CGGCCGATCCATGTCCCGCTTGATCGCGGCCAGTTCCTGCATCCACATTTGGCGGACTTGCGGTGTCGGCGGGGCAAACTTCTCGTCCAATACGCTCTCCCCACCCGCACCTCTCGCGCTGACGGCAAACGCAACCAGCAAACAACTTCTCGCAATGAATTGTCTCGTCATGAAACCGTACCCTTTCATAGTTGAACGACCCCTGTCTCAACGGCTGCGTCCGGCAGGGTGACAGCCTGACTGATAGGGATGTGAATCTCTCACCACGAGACTGATTCTATCATATCCGCAGGCGGCTTTCAAACGCCCGGCTCGGAATTTTGGCCGATCCGTGGAATCCCACTCCGCGGACCGTAGTAGCCACGTCCGGTCACGTACGCATGCAACTCCGCAGCGGCGTTCTTGGCGTGCTGCGGCTGCTTCGGCAGACGAATCGGCCGCTCCCCGGGGGCTGGTCGGCAGGAGGGGGAGTTGCGGGGCCAGAGGGGGAGTTGCGGGGTCGGAGCGCCCTTTGTCCTTTGCGCTCGACCAGGCGGGTAGTTTGCGGCACGGCCGGGATGCCGTAGCTCAATGGGAGCTATACGCGCTACTTCAACCGGCGGCCTCGCCATGCGGGTCACTCGTTCCAGGGACGTTTCAAGGGGCACTTGATCGAACAACAAGGCCACTCTTCCTGGAAGTGAGCCGCTAGATTCACCTGAACCCGGTTCGCGCGAAGGCCGTAACGCGTCCCGAGTTCTACAGCAGTTATCCCGGCTACGTGCGGGCAGCCCGGGCAGCCCCTTGGGTCACCTACGCGCGGGTGCTGGGAGAGTTCGGCCCCAGCGCGACGCACGCGCGGCGGGCGAGATATCGAGCGGGTCGATCTTGAGGATTTCCCGCGCCCGCCCGAACAGCGGCTCCGATTGGTCCAACACCAGTCCCTGCATCAGCCGTTGCGAGGAGCCGGCGATCAGCAGATGCACGGGGCGCGGGCCATAGCCGTCGACCATTTTCTGCAGGAGACTTGGGAGTTCGGTGCTGGCTTCGACCATCGGCGGGAACTCGTCCAAGAAGAGGGCGGCTCCATCGGGCGCCGAGCGCCACCAGCGATCCAGCAGCGGCTCCCAATCGGAGTAGGTCACGTCGGCGAATCTACATCAATCGCGCCGCCTCGTACATGGCGAGGATGTTTTCGGTGGGAATGTCATCCTGAAAATTGTGCGTGGGGCCCAGGAAAAAACCGCCGCGCGGGGCCATGACGTCCAACAGGCGATGGACCCCCGCCCGAACTTCATCGGGCGTGCCCCGCGGCAACAGGTTCTGCTCGTCCACGCCGCCCGAAAAGCAGAGGCGGTCGCCGAACTCGGCCTTCAACTCGGCCGGCGCCATGCCGGCGGCCTCGACCTGGAGCGGGTCGAGCACCTCGACGCCCGTTTCGAGCAGGTCGGGGATGAGCTGCCGCACGCTGCCGCAACTGTGGTGATAGTAATGGGCACCGTAACGCTTCGCCGTGTCCGCCATCGCCCGCAGCGGCCCGAGCAGCCGCCGGCGGTAGGTTTCGGGGCTGATCAACGGCCCGCGCTGGGTGCCGAAGTCGTCGCCGATGCGAAAGAAATCGATCCGGCGGCCGGCCGCCTCGAACATCCGCTCGATAAACGGCACGTTGAAGGCCAACACCCGTTCGACCAGCGCGTCGAAGAACGTTGGATTGAGCACCATGTCGACCAGGCTCTTCTCCTCGCCGACCAGCGCCTGAATGGGGCACTGCAAAATGCCGGGCGAACAGTAGCCCGGCGCGGTCATGATCGCGTAGTCGTCGTAGGCCGCCACTTGGTCGGCCAACGTGGAGAAATCGAACCATTCCAGACGCGGCCAGGGGTAGTCGGCCAGGCGGGCGGGATCGTCGCAGCCGGCCAGGGGGCGCTCGACCGGTTCCCAGTAGCCCGCCCGCTCGTTGAACGGCACGTAATGGTACTCGACGCCCCAAATGTCCCGCCGGCGTCCCGTGGCCGCGTCCTCCAGCGGCGGGCCGACGTACCGCGGCTCGACCCAACGAAAGTCGACGTCCAGGCACGCCAGCAGCTCGTCGAACGTTTGGCAGCCGAAATGCGCCATCAATCGCGTCCGCACTTCGGGTACGTCGCGGTAGAATAGCGGCACCCGATCGGGCCGTTCGTGCCGCAGGGCGGTCAGGACGCGCTGGCGTGGTGTCATGGAGCCTCGGGCAGTGGGGGCTTTACGGCGTGCCGCGCGGCAAGGCGGGTCGCGTCCTCGAAACGGCCGGCACGATATACCAGGTTGACCCCCGTTGGAAACCGCTCGTGAATCCGCCCGGTGGCAAGCTCTTCCTCAGTGGGCGTGACCCGCGTCAGGGCGACGTTCCGAGCGCGGGCGGCGCGGTAGATGGCATCGACGTCGTTCAGTTCCGGTTGGCCGAAGTCGAGGCACGCGATCGAGGGCAGCCGCAGCAGCTCATCGGCAATGTGCGCCAGCCGGCCGCAGCAGTGGACGCCGCCGCCGCCCAGCGACGAAAGCACCCGCTCGTCGTGCGGGGCGACTTGCTCGCGGTACATCTCGGGCGAAATCATCACGGCCGAATCGACACGCAGCAGGATGTTGCCCCGTACCATCACCCCATGCTGGTGCGAGTAGCCCGGCGGGCCGTCGCGAACCAGCGGCGCGAGTCCAATGTCACTTACTTTTGGCTTCACCCTCCCCCCGGGAGGGTCGCGAGGAACGAGCGGGGAGGGCAAATTGCGGATTAATTCCGGGTTTTCGTAACCCTCCCCGGCCGCTACCGCGTCCGACCCTCCCTCAGGGAGGGTGAAGTAAACTGCGTCCGACCCTCCCTCAGGGAGGGTGAAGTAAACTGCGTCTGACCCTCCCTCCGGGAGGGTGAAGTAAACTGCGTCCGACCCTCGGTCCGGGAGGGTGAAGTAAACCGAGTCCGACCCTCGGTCCGGGAGGGAAAAGGAAGTGGTATTGGGTGCGAGCCGGCGGGCGACTTCGATTTGCGCGTCGGCCACCGCCGCCAGCGCCGCTTCGACTTCCCGGGGCGACGCCGCAAGGTCCAGCAGCAGCCGGCTGCCGCAGATCAGGCCCAGGTTGTCCAAGGGCCCCTGCAAGTCGGGCAGCACGACATGCACTTGCTCGTACAACTCCGGCCAGCGACGGAGCGTGGCGTGGTAGAACTCCATCGTTTCCACCACGCGCGGCAGGAGGCCCCGCGTCCTGTCGGGCCCGGCGTCGTTCGTTACCGCGGACGGCGGCATGCCCGCCGGGGTATGCCGCACCCAGGGCGGATTGTCGCCATGCTGCTCCACGTTCGCCCCGAACATCGAGGCGATGAGCACCGTGCCGAAGTTCGCCCGCACGGTCAGCGGCAGGTCGTC
>SKJM01000374.1 GCA_007122045.1 Planctomycetales bacterium
AGGCCGTTGCCCATCGAAGAGGGCACCGCGGCCGCTCGGGCGCTGGAGGCCGGCCCGGCGGTTCTCGAAGAGGTGATGGAAGAGGCGATCCGCCGCGGCCACCCGGCGGTCGCCGCCGCGGCCGCCTCCCTCCTGCATAAAACCGCGACCGGTGGTCGCGCCCCTGAGTCCGCGCCCGCTGATCCCGCCCCCGAATCGCCGCCGGACGATCCTGCTTACGAGGCCGCCCGCCGTGCGCCGGAAGCCGACGCCGAGCCGGCCGACCGCCCGGATCCGGCGGAGTTGCTCATCCACCGGGGGGCATCGCCCTCGCCGCTGGTACGGGCGGCCGTTCACCCCGACCGCCGGGTGCGGATGGCCGCGCTGGAGTCGATCGTGGCCCTGCAGCCGAACCGCCCCTTCGCCGGATCGCATTACGTGCCGCAGTCGCTGGCGTTCACGGCGTCGACCGGCGGCGGGCCGAAGGCCTTGCTGGCCGGCCCGAACCGCCAGGAAATGCTCCGGCTGGCCGGCTTCCTGACCGCGCGGGGAATCGGTGTCGAGACGGCCACCAACGCCCGCGAAATGCTCCGGCTCGCCGCCTCCTCGCCCGACTACGTGCTGCTGCTGGCCGACTCGCGGCTGGCGAATCCCACCATCGACGTCGCCCTGCAGAACCTCCGCCACGAGTACCGCAGCGCCGATCTGCGGGTGGGGGTTTTGGCGCGGGCCGACGAGTTCCGCCGGGCGGAGCACATGGTCCGCCACGACCCGGCGGCCCTCTGGTTCGCTTGGCCGCGCGACGAAGCGGCGTTCGCCTGGCAGTTCGACCGGCTTATGGCGATCGAGTCCGCGCATTTCGTGCCGCCCGACGAGCGCCGGCAAATGGCCTCCCGGGCGATGGACCTGCTCGTGGAGATCAGCCGGCCCGAGCAGCGCCTGTTCGAGGTGCGTGCGACCGGCGACGTGGCCCTCCGGGCCCTGTACGTGCCCGAGTTGGCCGAGCGCGCCGCGGTGCTGGCCGGCCGGTCGGGCAGGCCGGCGGCCCAGGGGGCCCTGGTCGATTTGGCCGGCCGCGATACGGCGCCGCTGGCGTTGCGGCAGGCGGCGGTCGCTGCGTTCGGCCGCAGCATCGAGCGGCACGGCATTTTGCTCACGATCCCGGAAATCCACCGCCAGTACGAGCGTTACAACGCCAGCGGAATGCGCGACGAGGCCACCCAGCAGGTGCTGGCGCACGTGCTCGACTACCTCGAGGCGCCGACGCTGGGATTCCCGGAAGAGGATTGACCGGAAGCGCAGCGACCGCCGCGCCCGCCCCATGCCACACCACTTCCAACCCGCCGCCACGCAGGAAACCGGGCCTCCAATTCCGGGTTTGATCGGGTCCGGCCCGGCCATGGAGCGCGTGTACCAGCTTACGCGCCAGGTGGCGCGCTCGAACGCATCGGTGCTGTTGCTGGGCGAGACGGGGACGGGCAAGGAACTGATCGCGAAGGCGGTCCACCGCCTCAGCCCGCGCGGCAGCGGCCCCTTCGTGCGCGTCAACTGCGGCGCCCTGGCCGAGAACCTGCTGGAAAGCGAATTGTTCGGCCACGTGCGCGGCGCGTTCACCGGGGCCATCGACAACCGCACCGGACGGTTCGAAGCCGCCCATACCGGCACCGTGTTCCTCGACGAAATCAACTCGACCACGGCCAAGCTCCAGGTGAAACTCCTGCGGGTGCTCCAGGAGCACGAGTTCGAGCGGGTGGGCGATACGCACACCATCCGCGTCGACACCCGGGTCATCGCCGCCAGCAACCGCGACCTGCTCGAGGAAATCGGCGCCGGGCGTTTCCGCGAGGACCTGTACTACCGGCTGAACGTGATTCCCATCTACCTGCCGCCGCTGCGCGAACGCCGCGAGGACGTTCCCGCCCTGGTCAGCTACTTCCTGGGCGTTTACGGCAAGAGCAACGACCGGCACGTGCCGCACGTCGAGCGGCGGGCGCTCGAGGCGCTGCGGGCCTACGACTGGCCCGGCAACGTGCGCGAGTTGCAGAACTACATCGAGCGCGCCGTCGTGCTGGCCCCCGCCGACGAACTGACCCTCGACCTGCTGCCTGCCGCCGTCCGCGGCGAGAAGCCCCGCCGGATCGGCCCCTGCCGGACGGCCGACATGGAGACCCTCGCCGCCGAACTGGTCGAGCAGGGCATCGCCCTGGCCGGCCCCCACCCGCAGAACCTGCACGCGACGATTGTCCACCGCGTGGAGCGCGAGCTGATCGGGCAGGTGATGGCCGCCTGCGAGGGAGTCCGGGTGAAGGCCGCCGCCCGCCTGGGCATCAACCGCAACACCCTGCACAAGAAGCTCCAAGAGTACGGCTTGGAGAAGTGAGGTCCGATGCTTGCCGGAGTCCAAATTCTCTGTTTCGCCGCCAGCTACGCCGTGGCACTGCTGCTGGAACTGTCGCGCCTGGCCTTCCGCAGCGGGGTGCGCGGCGCGCTGATGCTCGGCTTCGCCGCCGCCGGCCTGGTGGCGCATACCGTGTTCCTCTATTACCGGGCCGTGCAAGTGCCCGGCTCGCCGCTGTCGAGCGAACAGGACTGGTACCTGATGGCCGCCTGGCTGCTGGTGGTCGTGTACCTGTACCTGGTATGGTATCACCCGCGCCAGAGCTTCGGGCTGTTCCTGCTTCCACTGGTGCTGGCGCTGATTGGCGCCGGCACGCTTTTGGCCCGCAGCGAGCCGTTCGCCCGCGAGCCCGCCTCGCGCGTCTGGGGGCTGGTCCACGGCGCGGCCCTCCTGTTGGCCACGGTGGCCGTGCTCGTCGGTTTCGCGGCCGGCGTGATGTACCTGTACCAGGACCGCCGGCTGAAGCGCAAGCTGCCCCCGCCGCGCGGCCCGCGGCTGCCCAGCCTGGAGTGGCTGGCCCGGGCGAACGGGCGGGCGCTGGTCGCGGCCGTGCTCATGTTGGTCGTGGGCGTCATTTCGGGCGTGGTGCTCAATGCGCTTCGCCGGGCCGGCGGCCTGAACCTGCTCCCCTGGCACGACCCGGTCGTGTTCACCACGCTCATGATGCTGGTGTGGCTGCTCTCGGCGGTGGCCTTCACCGCCCGCTATCCCGCCCGGCGGCAAGGCCGCAAGGTGGCGTACCTGACGCTGGTGAGCTTCGTGTTCCTCGTGGTGGCCCTGGCCGCCATGCTCGTACTCGACACGGCCCACGGCGGCAAGAACCAGGCAGGAGGCGAACTCCACCCCCGTTGCCCTTTCGAAACATGCATATGCAGGTTGTAGGCTGTAGCCATCACGGAACGTCGATCGCCCTTCGGGAGCGGCTTGCCTTTTCCGGCGAGCAGGCGGCCGAAGCGCTCGATCGTTGGCGGCGGGTGTTCCCCGGCGTCG
>SKJM01000103.1 GCA_007122045.1 Planctomycetales bacterium
CAGGATGGCATTAGCGGCCATCGGCCGCGCCGCGTGCGTTGGGTGTTGGAGCGTAGTAAAGGGATGGGAAAAATGATTCTTCCCACAGAACTCAAGGATAGTCAGGCAAACTGGCAGGTCAAGGGGGCGGAGGCGGGAAGGGCGGGCATGCCCGCCCTTCCCTGCTCCGCGCCCTCAGTGATCATTCCACAGAACACGGCGGCCAGGACCATACCGGCGACCCAATATCGTTTCATCTTCATGTTATTCCTACTGAGGGATAGGAACTGATAGCGATTCGAATCACGGACGACGAAAGTGATTCTAACAGATCCGCGGGCGGCTGTCAAACGTCCCTGAAAGAGCCTTCGCTGTCAAGGGGAGTCTCTGCGGATTTTGTCACTTGGGGGTGCGTCTCTGTTTTCTGTATTTGCGTACAGTATTCGTAGTCCGTCAGAACGGACTTGGTACAGTACACTTCGTTCAACCTCTTGCTTCGGTGTTGTTCGCCGTATGATTTGCGTCGACTCGTCACCGTGTTGCGATCTGTTTTCGCGAGGTCTATTCGGTCGTTCTTGTCAACGTGCGACCGTGCCTCTACCCGTCCCTTCGTGGACGCCCGCGGACCGTGTTATACGTCGGCGCTCGGGCAACATCTGCCCGACACCTCCCTTCGGCAAGGTCGGTTCGCCTCGTTCGTCATGGACCGCCTTAGTCTTGGCGGAGTTCTTGGGCGCGTGCCCGTACCGGATCGCCGACGCCGGAGTCCAACACCTGCTGCATCGCTTGCGCGACGGCCCGGGGTTGCTCGGCGGCGAGTTTTTCGGCGATCGTCACCGCCGCTTCCGCCGCCGCGTCGCGCAGGGCCGGATTGCTCAAGTGCCTGGTGGCTTCGGCAAGCGTTTCGGCCGAGGGGATCCGAATGAGCACGTCCAGGGCCAGCCGCCGCTCCTCGTCGCGCAGGGCGGCATCCATCGCGGCATGGTGCATTGCCAGCCGCGTGTCGTCGGGAACGACGAACTGGCGGGCGATGCGGAGGTAGCCGCGGAGGGCGCGGATCCTCAAGCGATGCTCGGCTGCGTCGTGGGCCATTTGCAGCAGGGCCGGGGCCGCGTCGGGGGTCATCCAGTCGCCCAACTGCCGGGACGCCGCATCTTGCACGGCGACGTCGGGCGAGGTCGAGGCTTCCACGATGGCCTCCAGGGCCCGGTCACCGCCGACGGCGCCCAGAGCTTCCAGCAACTGGACCTTGGCCGGCGTATCGGCCCGGTCCATCGCTTGGACCAACATGTTCGCAGAGGCGGTTCGGTCGGGCATGCGGCCCGCGGCGGCCTGAAGGGCTTCGCCGATCATCTCCCGTTCCGCGGCGCGGCGGGGGTCGATCGTGCGATCGATCAGCCAGGGCAGGCGGGCGAAGTCCAGCGTTGCGCCCAACGCCCGATAGGCGGCGGCCCGGACCTCGGCATCCGAGTGGTCGGCGGCTGCCAGCAATTCGGGCACGGCGTCCGTAATCACTCGCCGGCCCACCAACTCGATCAAGCTCAGCCGCAAGGCGCCTTCCGCCGCAGCCAAACGCTCGACCAGATCGGCATCGACCGACTCGCCGGGCAACGCTTCCAGCGTCTCGGCGGCGGCCGTTGCCAGCAGGGCATCGTCCTCGGCGGCGGCGGCCAGCAGCACGGGCACGCAGGACGCGTCGCCTTCCTGCCGCATCGCCCGGATCGCCGTGATCCGCACACTCGCCGGTCCGCTGGAAGCCACCTGGACCAGCAGACTGACCGGCGGCGGGTCGGCCCGATCGACCAGGGCCAGGATCAGCAGTTCCTGGCGTTGGGGGGTCATTGGTTCCAGTTCGGCGACCAGCGCGTCGGTCACTTCCGGTCCGGGCAGCTCGCGAGCCACCCACAGCCCCACTGCGAACTCCTGCCGGTCCTCTGATTTGAGCAACTCGACCAATTCGGGGACGCCGCCGGCCTGCTGGGCCAGGATCGCCCCGCGCGTCGCTTCCAGCACCCGTTGTGCGGGCACATCGGCGGCGCGCACGGCGTTGAACAGCCGCAGGGCCGCTGCGGCGTCCTCGGCCTGTTCGGCGCACAGGATGCCGCCTTGGGCCACGGCCGAGCGCACCGCGCGCGGCGCGCCGGCCAGGGCCGGTCCGTTCAGGAATTCGGCCAGGACCCCGGCGGCGGCGGCGTTGCCGATCCGGCCCAGGGCCACCGCCGCAGACACGGCCACTTCCGTGTCGTCATCGGCCAGCAGGGGGGCGAGGAGGTCCACCGCTTCGGCATCCGCCCGCATCCCGATCGAGTTGATCACCCCGACCAGCCGCAGGCCTTCCAATTGCGGTACGGCGTCGCGCAAGGCGGCTCCGGCAGCCGGATCCGGAATGGCTTCCAGTGCGATGCGAGCCCAGGCGGCCAACTGCTCGTCGGCCAGCAGACCGGCCAGGGCCGGCACCGCCCGGCCGTCGCCGAAGCGTGCCAGGTGCTTGCAGGTAATGGCCTTTTGGGCGCCCGCGGCGTCGGGCGATTCGAGGATCGCGATCATGGCTTCCTGCCGCTGCTCCGCCGACTCGTCGGCGCCGTCGGCGCTTCGCGGCTGAAGGGCACACGCCACGAGCACTGCCACCAGGCAGGCCAGGCTTCCATAGTAATAACGATACATCATTATTCGATTCTCCGTGAGGGGTCATGCGTGACCCGTGAAGTGTGAAGTTGGATTCTTCGAGCTTTGGGGCACTACATCCGCCAGGGCGCGCGCAGGGCTTCGCCACGCAGCCGATTGGCTTCGTCGTCGTCGAGGAACACGTGCTGCTCCGGATCGTATTGGAGCGAGCGTTCCAGGAAGATGGCGATATTGGCGGCGTGGCAGGCGATGTGCGTATGGCACGCCACGTCGGCATTGGCCAGCGTCTGTCCGCGGGTCCGCACGCACTCGAGGAAGTCGCGGACGTGGAAGGTGACCGGGTAGCCACCGATCTCTTCCACGCGGCGGCCGGCCAGCAGGTCGGGCGAGCTGACGGTCAACCGTCCGGAATCGCCGGCTTCGACCCAGCCGGTTTCGCCCTCGAACCGCACCGGGCAGGACCCCAGCGGGAGCCAGCCGTCCTCGCGAATCACCAATTGGGCGCCACAGGCGTACCGGGCGGTCGAGCGGTTGTCGGGCGTGCGGGGATGGTATTCGATGGGGACCGTATCGTCGGCATCCACCGCCCACTGGCAGAGGTCGATCGTGTGGGACCCCCATTCCAGCACGCCGCCGCCGACCATGCCGCCGCCTTTTTCGAATTCGCCGCCGCGATCGGCGAGCCCCCGGTTGTAGGGCCGCCAAGCGGCGGGGCCCAGGTACAGATCCCAATCGACCTCTTCCTCCGACGGCATGG
>SKJM01000133.1 GCA_007122045.1 Planctomycetales bacterium
CACCGCGACGGGGTGGTTGCAAATACCGCCCAGGGGGCTCCCGGTGCGCCGAGTGAAACCATCTTTGCTGAACTCTCAGAGCAACCCCGCCGCCCATTGAGCGTGTTCCTCGGCCAGCGGCGGGACGATTTCCGCGGCGCCGTAACGCACGCGGCGGCGGTACGGCCCGGCGTCGTAACAGCGCCGGAACACCTCCTGCAAGTCGAGAGCGACGGCCCCGTGCTGCGGGAGCAGCGGGACGGCGATCTCCGGGAGCAGGTCGCGCACGGTGAACGGGTAGACGTACAGATCGACGAATCGGTCGAAGCGGTGGATGCAGACGTGGTAGTCGAACTCGCCCACCTTCTCGCGCGCCCGCTCCAGCGGAAGCGCCGTGGTGTGTTCGCCCCCGCGCAGCAGGTCGATTTCGACCAGATGTACACGGCTGCCGAGCAGTTCCTGCTGCTTTCGCCGGTAGAGGTCGCGGCCGTGGGCGCCGGGCGTCTTGTTCGTGAGGCTGAGGACCTCGATGGTTGCAACAATCCGCTCTTGCTCCCCGATGCGGGCCATGATGTTGACGTACGGCTCGCGGAATTCGTCGTGCGATACCGTGACGAGGATCGGTTCGGTGCGCGTTCGCATGGCGACCGCAATCCCGCCGCCCGAGCCACCCGCCGGTTCGGGAGCATCATTGCGGCTGAGCACGTTGACGTCAGGCTCGATGCTGCGGCCGGCGAACTCGACCCAGAGCCTGTCGCTGATCTCGGCGTAATACGGTTCCGGAAGCTTCGGCTGCAACGCCTCGCTGATATAGGTTACCAGGCGGTCGTGGAGCCCCGGGAAGATCGCGGGGTGCTCCAGGTACGGGTCCATGCCGGGAAAGGGCGATGGCATCGGTTCTTCCTTTACGCGCCGAACGGGTTACTACCAAGCCATTATAACTCAAACCGTCGCGTGGAGCGACGCTGCAAGCCCGCATGGCGGCATTGGGCGCCACACTCCCCACTCACCCCTTCCCGCGCCGCCGGCCCGTCAACGCTTACGGCACGGGGGGACGGGTTGGGCCGCGCCTTGCGGCACGCATCCCTCCGCCGGCCTCACCACTCGGCCTCGGTGGGTTCGGTGAACGGCCGGCCGCCGTCCCAGGTCAGGTTCAGTTCCAGGTCATCGGTCGGGCCGTCGATCTCGACCTCCAGGCCGGAGGTGGCAAAGCGGTTGTACTTCTTCGGGGCGTGCCAGCGGATGCCGCCCCCTACGATTTCGCTTGCCGACACCTCGACCCGGTGGGTCCCCAGGACGGCCCCGTCCTGGCCGTCGTAGCAGGTGAGCGCAAAACGGCCGTCGGTGTCGAGAATGCCGCCGGAGGGCCGGGCCCCCTCGGGCACAAACCGCACGTGACCTTGCCCGAGCGGTTCGCCGTCGACCAGCACGCGGCCCGAGACCGGCACGCGCGTGGGGCGGCCATCGCGGCATCCGCAAAGCCCCGCGACAAGGACGAGGCATGCGAGCCACCGCAGTGCGGAAATCAGGTTTCGATTGTACTTCACCGGCAATCTCCTTTCGAGGCGCCGCAGGCATCAATACGCCCCAATGGGCTCCCCGCCGCTGATCGTCGATAGCGCGCGATACGTGTCCAGGTCGATGCCTTCGCTGAGGAACGTTACGTGCCCGTCGGCGAAGAGGAAGTGCCCTCCACCCGGGTGCCGGCTGCCGAAGGCGCTGTTCACCCCGTACTGCGCCGCGCCGGTCAGCAGTTGCGTGCCGGCTCCCTGCGGCGTGTTCAACGGGTTCTCGGTGGTGCGGAACGTGTCGGCATGGCGAAGGTTGTACGACCAGATGTTCGACCCCAGGAGCGTATGGCCGTCGTAGACCTCGCCCACGGCCAGCGTGTTCGACAGCCCGTCGCGCACCTCGGCAGCGACCCGCGGCACGGCATAGACGAACAGGCCCGTGTTGCGGAGCTTCACGTTATAGGCGTCGATTCCGAACGACGGGCCGTTGGTCCCGGCCACCAGCGCATAGCTGCCGGTGGCCGCGGGAAACGGCATCCCATAGTGATCGTCGACCATGGGCTCGGCGGAATCGGACGGGCAGACGTACACCGCCGGCCGTTGGCCCACGGCGAAGGTCTTGTCGGTGTCGCCGTACCAGGAGGTGTCCTGGCCCGGGTGCCGGTTCCAAACGCCGCCTCGCTCCAGGCCGAACTTCTCCTGCAGCGCGGTCATTTCCAACTGGGGCAGGATATAGACGAACGCGCTGGCCCCGGTGCGGCCGGCCAAGTCTCGCCCGGCACAAACCCAAGTGTTGATTCCGTCGCAGCCCACGCGGCTCGGCGGAAATGCCCCATGGGCGCTTTCGTACGCGGCCAGCGCGATCCCGATCTGCCTGAGGTTGTTGGCACACTGCATCCGCCGCGCCGCCTCGCGCGCTGCCTGCACCGCCGGCAGCAGCAAGGCGATCAAGATGCCGATGATGGCGATGACGACCAGAAGCTCGACCAGCGTAAAGCCGAATTCCGGATTTTGGATTTTGGATTTCGGATTGCCGTCATGCATGGTTTTCCTCCGTGCCGTGGCCGCGTCCGACGAAATCAGCCGCCGGGCGCTAGCCCCCGGTTGGCGTGATAACCCAGTCAAACGCGCCGCGACGGAACCGGACGCTAGCGCGTTGCGGCTGATTTCATCGCGGACGGCACACGGCGTGTGCCTACTACATTGCTCCTCAGCGCCGCCGCCGCACCAGCAGCCCGCAGGCCAACGCCGAAAGCAGCAGCAGCCACGTTCCCGGCTCGGGCACGGCGGTGAGGATCAGGCTGCCGGCGCTCACTTCCCACGTGCCCCACCAGCCGCTCTGGTCGTCAACGGCGAACAGGCCGTTCAAATCGGCTCCGAAGGCCAGTGGTTCCTCGTTGTGATCGAACACGGTGCCGTCGAACAACGTGAAGCTATCGCCGGGCGTGAGCGTAGCGCCCGGGCCGAAGATGCTCAGGTGGATGGGGTCGGACTGCGGATTGGGCAGATACAGCGCCGCATCGTCGCCGGAGCCCAAAATCGAGTCGTAATCCTCGCCGGCGATCTCTTTCCCGTCGAACTCCCAGCGAATCCCGGAGCCGGGTGCCAGGGTCAGGGCGTCCTCGAAGGTAAGCCGTCCGATCGTCACTCCCGGCGACAGGATGCCGCCCTCTTCGATGGCCGTGGGACCGCCGATGATGCCGGTCCCACCCAGGATCGCATCCTTTTTGACCACCACGGCCCCGCTTCCGGTGCTGGAGCCCGTGGTGTTGTTCACCAGCAGGGTGCCGGCGCTGACGGTGGTGGTTCCCGTGTGCAGGTTGTCGCCGGAGAGGGTCCAGGTGCCGGAACCGATCTTGTTGACGTG
>SKJM01000326.1 GCA_007122045.1 Planctomycetales bacterium
AGGACGGCGCGTTCGACGTGCGGATCGTCCGCCCCCGCTCCGACGAGGCTCCGGCCGAGTCCGAGCCGGAAACCAAGTCCGGCCAAGACGCCGCCGAACCGCAGGAGGCGGCGGCCTCGGGCAGCCGCACCCGCGAAACCATCGCCGCCGTGCTGGGTATGCGCAAGCCGGGCAAGGGGGCCCCGCGCGAGCAGATGCTGGCCGACATCGCCGCCGCAAGCGAAGTGGACGAGGAGGCGGCCGACTACGAACTGCCCGGCATCGACCTGCTCGCACCCGGCGAGGAGTTCTGCTTCGACGAGCAGGAGCGCGAGGTCCGCCGCCGGGCGAAACTGCTCGAGAAGACCTTTGCCAGCTTCGGCTTCCAGGTGCGGGTGGTGGAAATCCAAACCGGGCCGGTCATCGCCCAGTTCGAGGTCGAGTTGGAGGCCGGCCTGCGCCTGGCCAAGATCACCTCGCTGGCCGACGACGTGGCCATCGCCCTGCGGGTGCCCAGCGTGCGCATCGTCGCCCCCATCCCCGGCAAGAACACCGTCGGCATCGAGGTGCCCAACACCCACCGCCAAATGGTGCGGCTCCGCGAGGTCATCGAGGAGGCCAACGGCCGGATCGACAAGATGCGCATCCCCATCTACCTCGGCAAAGACGTGGCCGGCAGCCCGATGATCGTCGACCTGAGCACCCTGCCGCACCTGCTCATCGCGGGCCGGACGGGCACGGGCAAGAGCGTGTGCCTGAACTCGATCATCGTGTCGATGCTCATGACCCGCCGCCCCGACGAAGTGCGCATGCTCATGATCGACCCGAAAATGGTGGAACTGAGCCCCTACAAGCAGCTCCCCCACCTCATGCACCCGGTGGTGACCGACATGCGCAAGGCCGAGGCCATCCTGGCCTGGGCCGTGGAGAAAATGGAGGAGCGGTACCAGTTGCTGGCCCGGGCCGGCGTGCGGCACATCGCCGGCTACAACCAGCTTGGCGAAGAGGAGTTGATGGAGCGCATGCAGCCGGACGACGACGAGGAGCGGCGGCACATCCCGCTGCACCTGCCCTACGTGGTCATCGTGGCCGACGAAATGGCCGACCTGATGATGACGTCCGCCAAGGAGGTCGAGGCGCACATCATCCGGCTTGCCCAGAAGAGCCGGGCGGTGGGCATCCACCTGGTGCTGGCTACGCAGAAGCCGACCGTCGACGTCATTACCGGCCTGATCAAGTCGAACCTGCCGGCACGCATCGCGTTCCAGGTGGCCAGCCGCACCGACAGCCGCGTGGTGCTCGACGAAATGGGGGCCGACAAGCTGCTGGGCAACGGCGACTTGCTGTTCCTGTGGCCGGGCACCAGCACGCTCATCCGCGGGCAGGGCACGTACCTGAGCGACGACGAAATTTCGAAGGTCATCGCGGCCGTGGCCACCACCGAACCGCAGTACGTCAAGGAACTGGTGCAACTGAAGCCGGGCAAACCCGACGAGCCCGAAAAGGGCGGCTTCAACAGCAAGGACGAACTGTACGAGGCGGCCATCGACCTGGTGGTGCGCGAGGGGCGCGGCAGCGTGTCGCTGTTGCAGCGGGGCTTGGGCATCGGGTACGGCCGGGCGGCGCGGCTGATCGACTACATGGCCGAGGACGGCATCGTCGGCCCCTACAACGGTTCCCAGGCCCGCGAGGTAACCCTCAGCTTTGAAGACTGGCAGGCGATGCAGCCGGGCGGTACGGCGGACGGTGTGCCGGAAACGGCTCCGGCCTCCGCCGGCCCGGCGAAGGCGCCCAAGGCCGGGAAAGACCGCAACAAGATTCACATCGCCTCCCCGCGCCCCGACCCCGTGGACGTGGAAGATGCCGACCCGGCGGACGACGAGGACGATTACCCCTACGAGGAAGACTACGGCGAGGAGGACGACGGCCCATACGCCGACGAAGGGTTCGACGGGGAGGACGACGAGGGGTGGACCGCCGAAATTGCGTAATGGCTGTTCCGCGATACATCGCCGCGGGAATCCTGTACGGGTCGTGAAATCGACTTCCTCGCCACGCCAGGAAGGCCTGGTTGCAGCGGCTTGCCGTCCCGGCCGACGGGGTAAACGGCGCCATACTCGTCGAGGGCCGCGATCAGCCCCTGCATCATGCGGCGAAGCTGCTCCGGCTCGGAGGCGGCCAGGTCGTGCTGCTCGAACGGGTCCTCGGCCAGGTGGAATAGTTGATAGTGCGAATGCCCCGAGACTTCGGTGGGCAGGTAGTGATAGATCACCTTCCAGCCCCCATGGCGATAGCTCGTGAAGTATTGGCTGCGGTGCGGGCCGTGCGGGTAGTGCATCAGGAAGGTCTCGTCCCGCTCGCCGTCGCGGCGGCCGGCCAGCAGCGTATCGAGCCGCCGGCCGTCGACCGGGTGGTCCGGCGGCGCCTCGACGCCGGCCGCCGCCAGGATGGTGGGGAACAGATCGCACACGTCGGCCACCTGGCCCTGGAGGACGCCGGCGGCGATGGGCAGCCGTCGCTGGTGCGGGTTGCCCGCGTTTCGATCCGCCCACGCGGCGAGCAACACGGTGCGTATGCCGCCTTCATAGTGCGCGCCCTTCTTGCCGCGCAGCGGGGCCGCGCAGGCCACCTCGTGCTGGTGCCCCAGCGGCGCGTCGGTGCCGTTATCGCCCAGGAAGAAGACCAGCGTGTTGTCGGCCACCCCGAGCGCCTCGATCTGGTCGAGCACGTCGCCGAGCGATTGATCGACGCCTTCGACCATGGTGGCGAAGGCCCGGGCGGGCGCCGGCTTGCCGGAGCCGGCATAGTGCTCGGCAAATCGCGGGTCGCTCTGGAACGGCGAATGCACCGCGTAGTGGGAAAGGTGCAGGAAGAACGGCTTGCCCGCCCGAACGGCGTCGCGCAGGCGCGCGTTGGCTTCGATCGTCAGCGCTTCGGTCAGGTAGGTATCGGTACCGTGGTACTTCTCCAGGTGCGGCACGGCGTGGGAGGCTCGTTTGGTTCCCAGGCCGTAGTTGTCCTGGCCGTAGTAGCTGCCGGGCGCGCCGAAGGAGGCGCCGCCGACGTTGACGTCGAAGCCCAGGTTCAACGGATCGGCCCCTTGCGAACCGCGCGGGCCGAAATGCGCCTTCCCCACGTGGATGGTCCGATAGCCGGCCCCTTGCAGCAGGCCGGCCAGCGTCACGTCGTCCGACTTCAAGCCCCGCCAGTTCCACTGCGCCGGGCCGTGCGGCCCGGCGTTGTTCTTGTTCGGGTTGATCCAGTTCGTCGTGCGGTGCCGGGCGGCGTTTTGGCCCGTCATGATGGACACGCGGGTGGGCGAGCACACGCTCATCGCGTAGAAGTCGCTGAAGCGGATTCCTTGCTCGGCGAGCCG
>SKJM01000430.1 GCA_007122045.1 Planctomycetales bacterium
GGTGGGCGCTGCGCTCGGGGCCAGCAGGTATCCCAGAAAGACGAGAGCCCGTACGGTGCGCATCGGAAGAACCTGGGCTTGAACCGGATCGCGTTCGGGTTGTAGCGGACAGACGGCTTGCATCGCGTCACCCCGTTGGAGTCCCGGCTTCAGCCGGTTCGAAAAGCCGCCTCACGGCGGGACTCCAACTTGCGGCGCGCGGGAGCTACAAGAAATCATACTCTATGGGCGGCCGTCGGGCGGGCGTCGCCGAAACTTCCCCAGCGCCCGCAGTCGGCAGGCCAGGCACGGCATGTGCACCTTGCCGCCGCATCCGGGGCAGCGTTCCAAGGGCCCGGCCGGCGCGTCGAGGTCCGCCGGACGCAGGCCGCACCGTGCGGTGTAGTCGGGTCTTCGGCCATGGGCAATGGCGGCGACCGTTCCCCGGCTCACCCGAAGCGACCGTGCAATGCCGCGTTGCGACACCCGGCCGTCGGCCAGCAGCGACCAGATCTTTTCGACGACTTCCGGAGCAAGCATGATCGGTTTCCCCCTCGCGTGCTAGCGGCCCGGGCTCCAGCGGGCGAAATCGGCCCAATCGGGCTCGGCTTCGAGTTCCTCGTCGACGGTGGCGAAGGCGTCGGCCAGCATGCGAAACGGGATGGTGCACCGGCGCCGGGCGGCAGGGTCATCCGGGGCCGGACCGCGGCGCGACGGCACGGCGTTGCAACGGGCTGGCATTGCGGGCGAGAGCTGACAGTTGGCCATGGGGCACTCCTTTTGCAGAGGGGCGAATAACTAAACGCCTGTACACTAGCACAAAACCTACAAGATTGCAAGGTGGGATCTGGGCCAAAATTGCCGGTTTCTGCATTCGGACTGGAGGTATAGGAAAAACGCGCGGTCTGCGTAGCGTGGGTGGCTGCGGCAATTTGGCTTCCAGGCCGTCCCGCCCCCAATCCGATGAAAACGCCGAGGGCCGGCGCAACGGGAGACGTCGACCCATGCCCCTCCCACTGGAGGACTGCGTTATGCCTGCGGCCCTGTTCCACGCGATCCTCGCGATTGCCTTCCTGGCCGTGTACCTCTTCGCCGGCGAAGTGCTCGTTGGCGCCCGCCGCCGCCGCAACCGCCATAACCGGCTGCTTCGGGCCGATGGCCCGGAAACGTTCCAGCTCGGTTGGCACTGCCACAAACGTCGCGGCCCCACGGTCACTTCGCTCGGGTGAGCCGGTACGCGTGCCCCTTGCCGGCGCTAGGGCCTTGAAAACGCGGCCCGCTCCGCCTATATTAAATATTAAGCATCGAGTTGCCGCGCCGGGCACCGGTGTCACCACCATTGTTGAAGTTCACGCTTTAGCGTGCCGGATCCCGCACACGGTGGGCTAGCACGCTAAAGCGTGAACTCCAACACGGCCGGCCGCCAATGGAACGGGGCTCGGCGAGCGGTTTCCCAGCGCACGGTCGGACTACCGAGTATGTCTCTGCTTTCGCTGAAAGAATTTTCCTGGGAGAGGATGATTGCCGC
Organism: Planctomycetales bacterium; assembly: GCA_007122045.1. Taxonomy (GTDB): domain Bacteria; phylum Planctomycetota; class Planctomycetia; order Pirellulales; family Thermoguttaceae; genus PWXP01. The sequence continues at coordinate 1,508 of SKJM01000430.1, forward strand.
CGTGGACGCCGTTCGAGAGCGAGCCTGCCGCGCCGCGGCGGCATTGCAGCGCGCGGGTGTGCCGCACGCCGTCATCGGCGGAAACGCTATTGCGGCCTGGGTCGCCCGCGTCGATGCCGAGGCCGTCCGGAACACCAAAGACGTGGACGTGCTGGTCCGACGTCGGGATTTCCAACGAGTGATCGACGCGCTGGAATCAGTCGGCTTTGTCTACCAGAACGTTGCGGACGTCGACCTGTTCCTCGACGGCCCGGAAGGATCGGTCCGAACGGGCATCCATATTGTTTTTGCAGGCGAGCGCGTGCGGTCCGACTATCTCCTTCCGGCGCCGGACGTAACCGATTCGGAGGCGGGCCCGGGCTTCACCGTGGCAACCCTGGAAGCGCTCGTGACGATGAAATTGACCTCGTTCCGGCTGAAAGACCGCGTTCACCTGCTCGACCTGCTGGGCGTGGGCCTCATCGACGCCTCCTGGTGCGAGCGCCTCCGGCCGGAACTGGCCGTCCGATTGCAGGAACTGATCGCTTCGCAGGAATACGAAGCGTGAAGTCGGTCGGGCCGGCCGTCATTCCAACACGATCCGCAAACGGGGTCCCGCCGGCTCGGCCGGACTGCCCGGCTCGTCGTGGTACGCGGGCTGGGTCGCCTCTCCGGCTGCGGCGTTCAGGAGGATTCGCTCCCGCGCGGCCGGAGCAAGCCGGCGAGCCGTCACCAGCCGGGCATTCTCCAGGAGCGTCTCAACGCCGATGTCCCACAGGCGAGCCGTGTTGTCGTGGCGGTCGAACGTCTCGCCGGCGCCGCTGACCAGCCAGCGGCCGTCGGGGCTGACGCTGATCGTGTTGATCGGGCCCGCGTGCCCGCGAAGGATGCTCGGCGACGCCTCGGGTTCGGCGGTCGCGAGATCCCACAAGCGGACCGTGGCGTCGAAACTGCCCGAGATGAGCCGGCGGCTGTCCGGGGTGAAAGCCAGGGTTTCAATGCGCCCCTCGTGGCCGGCCAGAACCCTCGGCGATCGGTCGATTTGCCCGGCCTGGAATTGCCAGAGCCGCACCGTTCGATCGAAGCCGCCGGTGGCCAGCCAGCGCCCGTCGGGACTGAACGCCACCGTGCCGACCCAGCCTTCATGGCCGCGAAGCACCACCGGGGCGGCGGCCGGGTCGGGCGGGTCGAGACGCCAGAGGCGCGCGGTCCCGTCGTAGCTGCCCGACGCCAGCCACTGACCGTCCGGGCTGACGGCCAGCGTACCAATCCAGCCCTCGTGTCCGCGAAGCACCACCTGCTCGGCGGCCGGGTGTCGCGACGCGAGGTTCCACACGCGGATGGTCTTGTCCTTCCCGGCGGTCGCAAGCCTTCGGCCGTCATGGGCGACAGCTACGGCCAGGATGGGCCGCTCGTGCCCGCGAAGTTCGATGGACCGGGCAGCCGGCCTTTCCGCAGCGAGGTCCCAGAGTTCGGCCACGCTGCTTTCGCCGCCGGCGATGCCTCCGGCGGTTACGAGCCATCGCCGGTCGGGGCTCAGCAGCATGGCATAAATGCGGCCCGACCGGCTGCGAAACTCCAGCGGCGACTCCGCCGGCTCCTTGGCGGTCAGGCGCCACAGGAAGGCCGACCCGTCGAAGCCGGCCGATGCCAGCCAGTGGCCATCCGGACTCATCGCCAGCGCGGTAACCGGGTTGCGGTGCCGCCGCAGCACGAAGGGCTCGGCCCCCGGCTGCTCGGCCCGCAGGTTCCACAGGCGAATGGTTCCGTCGGTGCCGGCGGTTGCCAGCCACCGTCCATCGGGGCTGATGGCCGTTTGGAGGATGGGCCCTTCGTGTCCCTCAAATCCCCGGGGCCCGACCATCGCCATGGCGTCGCGCAGGACCTGCTCGGTCGATTGATTGGGGGGCATGCCTTCTTGGATTTCTGCGTGGAGCGATTCACCCGCCAGCAGGAGGCTCTGGAGGGGATGGCTGGGCAGCAGATATTGCGAGTCGTCAGCCAATTGGCGTGCCAGGGCAATCCGGGCCTGCCGGGCGGCTCCGAATTGCCGTTGCTCGGCTGCGAGGCGTTCCTGTTCGGCCCGGACGCGGGACGATTCCATCTCGCGAAGCCGTTGTTCGGCGGTCTCTTGGGCGGCGAGCAGGGCTTCGGCCCGCTGGACGGCCGCCTCCCACTCCCGGCGGCGCTCGACCGCGAGGCGCGCCTGGTCCTCGGCCCGGCGTTCGGCAGCCCGGCGTTCCGACTCGGCATTGTGCCGGGCGCGGTCGACGTGTCGGAGATGGGCGGTCGCAGCCGAGTAACCGACCGGCCCGAGGACCGCCGCCAGCAGCAGCAGCGCAATCGCCGTCCCGAGCAGCGTGGCCGTTCCGGGGTGCTTCCGGCACCACTGGGCGAGGCGCTGGCGATTGGTGCGCGACGCTGGGCGGATCGGCTCGCCGGCGAGCCAATGGTCGAGTGTGCCGCGCGCAGCAGCACACCCCCCGGTCGTGCTTGGGCGGGAGCCCGCCGAATCCCAGCGGAACCGCATCCCGCAATGGGCGCAGACCAATTCCGCCGAGCCGCCGGCCGATCGTGGTTCGGTCATCATTTGACACAGAGGACACGAGGCTCGCAGCAGGGGCCGGGCGGTTGCCCCGCGGTCGTCTATACTGCGAACGCCTCGCGGCACGCGTCCGTGGTCGGATTTCGCGCGTTCCATACCGGTGCATCCGCTATTCGTGGGACAGGGCCTACAACCTGAAATCGGCGCAAGCCCACAAAGGCCCTTGAAAATCGGGCACCGGCGATACAGGCGGTGCATCCGGGAGAGCCCGAACAGCGTGAATAACCGGCAAGAGCAAGGCAAGGGCGGCGACTACCGTCGGCCGGTTACGACGCCTCGGCCGCCTCGGCCTCGACCATGGCGAGAATGGCCGCCCGAATGCCGCGGGGCAAACGCGGCCAGAGGTCGATGACGCGGGCGAGCCGGGCATCGAGGTCGCGGCGGACGGAGCCGCTTTGGGCCGAAAGGACCTCGGGCGCGTCCTTTGCCCCGGGGCAACGGCGTGCACGGAGCTTCAGGGGGCTATGTACCGCTTCCTCGCCCGAGTGCTGCGCGGCGCGGCGATCGACTCCGGAACCCGACCCGCCCGGAGCGGCCGTTTCGCGCTGAAGGGAGTGGTCGAGGGCGTGCAAGGGCTGGCGGGGCGCCGACGGCATGGCCGCGCTGCGCGGGCGAACAGTGCGTCCTTTCCGGGCTGCGCGGCCGCTTAGCGCCTCGGTCATCTCGGCCAGCAGTTTCCGGCCCGCCCCATCTGCCTGGCAGTCGGAAACGTCGCCGCTCGTCGAGCCATCTTCGAGGACCACGCGCCACGCCTCCGGCAGTTGGTCCTCGCCGTCCTCCCCCGACGGCCGCTGCCGGCTCGGCCCGGCCTCTTTCGGGCCGAGATCGTGGTGGTTTTTTTTGGAGAAGATCATCGCGGATGGCCACCTTCGGCGTGCCCGGCGGACAAGGCTGGGAAGATGCTAGGCGGCCTCGGCGGCCTTCACTTCGCCCCAACCGCGTTTGTACTGCAACGCCTCGAGCAGTTCGGTCAGGCTGAGGGTCTTGTTTTCCAGCTCCAGCGGGATCTCCATGCCGGGGTCGCAGACGATGTCGACCGTCCCGTCTTCGCCGATCAACTCGTCAAACTCCCGCAGAAGGCCGTCCTGGACGGCCTGACGGACCAAGTGCCCCCGCGTGGCGGAAACCTCGCTTGCGCGGTCGCCGAGGCTGTCGGCCGCTCGCTTGGCCAGGGCAGGCAGATACTCGCTGGGAACCTCGATGATTCGTGGTACGTAGACTTTCACTTGCATGGATGATGCTCCTGACTGACTCGGCGCGCGGCCGCCGGCCGAACGGGGGCGCACAAGCCGCACTAACGGGCTACCAGATACGTGGGGCCGCTCGCCGATGCCCCCATCGTGCGAGGTCGCAGCAAAGACGGCCGAATGCCTCCGTCCGTCATATCGGCAGTCCGATTCTGCCGATTGCACTGTTTTTGCCGATTTTTGGCACGGCACCACCCCAGCGGCGGCAATGGCGACTTTCCGGCGGGGTGGGCTGGGACCGCCCGCGTGATAAACTGCACGTGAATACGCCCAGGCGGCCACGCCCTTTGCAGCGACCGCGCGGCTGGAGTGGGTGGTGCGGTCTAATCCGTCCGATCCCGTCCGATTCGTTGGATCAGCCCCACGGCTTCCAGGCGCGCGTGTGAACCCGAATGAATACGACCAACGACTCTCGCCCCACGATCTCGTCCCGGCTCGACGCCGCGGCAGTGGCCGTCGCCGCCCTGCTGCCAACGGCGGTGACCGCCGTGTATTTCGTCGCTCTGTCGGAGCAGCCGACCTGGATGCAGCAGACGGCTTGGGCGGCAGGAAAGCTTGTGCAATTCAGTTTCCCCCTCGCGTGGGTACTGGCCGTCCAGCAAAACCTGCCGCGGATGGGGCGCCGGTGGCATGCCGGACTGGGCGCCGGCGCAGCGTCGGGGATGCTGGTGCTGGCCGCCATGCTACTGGTTTACCACGTGTGGCTCGGACCTGCCGGCACGTTCGACGAGCCGGCCCAGGCCATGCGCGAGAAACTCGTGAACATGGGGCTCGACAGCCCGGCCCGATATCTTGCCTTCGCGGGGTTTCTCTCGGTGGTCCACTCGCTGCTGGAGGAGTACTATTATCGCTGGTTCGTGTTCGGTCAGATGCGGCGGCTGTTGCCGCGGTGGCCGTCCATTGCCATCTCGAGCCTGGCGTTCGCCGCCCATCACGCGCTGGTCCTGGCCGGGTTCTTCGGGTGGGCGTCGCCCCTGACGTGGCTGGGGGTCGCGGCGGTCGCGGTTGGCGGCGCGTACTGGGCGTGGCTGTACGAGCGTACCGGCTCGCTGCTCGGGCCCTGGATCAGCCACCTGCTGGTCGACGTGGCCATCCTCGCCATCGGATACGAACTGGTGTTGGTGTGAGGCGCCAACGTGGGCGGCGCGACCAACGGTCGCGGCTTTATGCAGCGCGACCGACGGTCGCGGCTTAATGGAGATTACCGCGCGCGGGGGTGGGCCTGCTCGTATACCTTCCGCAGCGCGGCGGTGCTGATGTGGGTGTAGATTTGCGTAGTGATGAGGCTCTTGTGCCCGAGCAGCTCCTGCACGCTGCGGATGTCGGCGCCGCGGTCGAGCAGGTGGGTGGCGAAACTGTGGCGCAGCGAGTGGGGCGTGGTGCGCGTATCGAGCCCGGCCTGCTTGAGATACTTTTCCAACATGCGGGCGACGCTGCGGGTCGTAAGCCGGCGGCCGAACTTGTTGACGAACAGGGGGGCGTCCGGTCCGGCGGGTTCGTGCGGGTGGAGCCGGCGGACGGCCAGCCACCGGTTCATTGCCTCGGCGGCGTAGGAGCCGATGGGGGCGAGGCGTTCGCGGCGCCCCTTGCCCCGCACGCGCAGCACCCCGGTGTCGAAGTCCATGTCGCCGTCGTCGATTCCCACCAATTCGCTGACGCGCAGGCCGGCCGAATACATGGTTTCGAGGATGGCCCGATCGCGCAACCCTTGCCGTCCGCCGGCCGGGGGCGCGGCCAGCAGGCGGCCGACCTCCTCGGCCGAGAGAAAATGGGGGAGGTTGCGGCTCTTTCGCGGGTTGCGGAGAGGTTTGGCCGGGTTCGTGGCCGCCCAGCCCTCACGCTGGCCGAACTTGAAGAAGCTGCGCAGGGAGGCCAGCCGCCGGGCCACCGTCGAGGAGGCATAGCCGGCTTCGCTCAAGGCCGCCACGTAGCCGCGCAGGTCGAGCACGCTCACGGCGCCGGGCTCCGGGGGCGCTCCGCCGGCCGCCTCGCCCAGGTAATCGCACAGCGCGGTCAGGTCCTCGCGATAGCTTTTGATGGTCAGGTCCGACGCATTTCGCTCGACCCGGAGGTACTGCAAGAACCGGTCAATGGCCGTGCGCATCGTCCGTGTCGGTATGCAGGGGGACGTGGAAGCGGGAGGTGGGGGCGTACTCGTGGCTCTCCTGGCGGATCTTCTGGCTCAGGACGGCCGCGTCGTACCAGGTGAAGCTCAATTCCGGATTCGAGGCGTAGCGGCCCAGCATGCGGAGCGTTTCAGCGCGGCTCTTGTCGTCGTACAAGAATACATAGCGTTCCGAACCTTTGACCAGTGCTAGCACGTTGATGTCCTGACTCACAGCCGGCTTCCTCCTAACGGTGGCATCGAGGCGGGTTGGGTCGTCGGCGGCCTGCCGATGGTCATGCTGGCGAGAGGCCCCCCTTGGTGTTTATCGGTCCGACGGCCAGCGCCACACCACTCGGGTTTCGCCGGCCCCGCCCCGCGCGCTGAGCATCTCGGAAATATGCATGTGGCAGCAGAACCGGATGAAGTCGTCGCTGCGCTGCAGGTAGCCCTGCCACCCCCCAAAGCGGCGGTCATTCCGGAAGTAGAAATAGTTGGCCAGCGCCTCGGTAACATCCGGGTCGTTGCCCACGTAAACGGCCGTGTGCTGGAGCACCGGCTTGTCGCTGACGGCCGGACACGCCAGTGGCCTGCCCGGGACGGGCGGCGCAGCTTCGGCGGCCAACGGGTCGTATCCCAGGTGCCGCACGCCGCCCTCCGTGGCGGGGGGGTGGGTGTCCGGGCCAGGCCAGGCGCCCGCTTCGGCAGGCAGAGCGGGGGCGCCGGATCTCCCCACACTCGGAACCCCTTCCAACGCATGCCTTGGGTCCTCTAGTTGGGCCTTGGCCAACGCCATCTCGGCCTCGAACACCAACGGGGCCGGAATGTGTTGCTCGCCGGGCGTGCCCCACGGCAGTCCGTAGCCCGGTGGAATCGGGTGGAAACACGGACTGGCCGCATACCATCGCACTTGCAGGCCGAACCGCGGGGGGTAGTACGGCGTGTAGTCGGTCACGGCGCCCACGACCACCGCGTCGACCTCGAGCAACTGCGCTAAGTGGCGCACTTCATCGGCGCCGGATAGTTCAAGCCCATGACGCCGGATGACCTCCTGAACGGTTGCCACCGGTACGACTTCAAAGCCGGGCACCGATTGAAGCTCGGTGAAATACGACCAGGCTACCCGCTCGCCGTCGAGGGTGGGCTCGTCGGTCATATTAAAGAAGGGAACAACGGCAACCTTGGCAAACTGGGGGAAGGGGTTGTAGATGGTCGGCTGATGGGCGACTTCCGGCAGGAATTGGCATCCACCGGTCAGCAGCAGCATCAGCGGGAGTGCGTATCGGAGCATCGCTAGGGTTTCACGTCCGAAAACCGCCCCCCCGCCCTATTTTTACCATCCTCCGACGTTGAAGCTGGCTCGCGGCACGCGGACTGTCGGCGGTGGCGGCATTATCGGCAAAGTCGCCGCCGCCTCTCCAGTTTTCCGGCGGAAAAGGACGGCTCTTCCTTTTTATATACAGGCCGCTGGGTTGGAGCCCCCCTTTAGGCGGTTTCGTCTTGCCGGCTAGAGCCGGGGCTCCAACGGGAGGTTCCCCGCGATCGGAACGCTTGACGCTCGGCAAAATCCGTCTGATCGGCATGTTGTGGAAAGTTCCTACACGCCTACGGGGCCTGCCGGCCGATGAAGTGAAAGACGCACTGGCGCGCGACCCGCGCCTCGGCGCCCCCACCTCGACCGGAAGGCGGTACGCATGTTGAAAACAACGGAAGCTGTTGTCGCGGTGACATTCTGCGTCATCGCGGTCGTTACCCCGGGCAGTTTCGCCGGGGATTGGACCTCGCGGACGCCCCGGCAGACGATCCCATTCCAACACACCGACTCCCCAGCGACGCCACCGGTGATTTCCAGCGCGGCCTTCAGCCCCGACGGCCGATACCTGGCCACTGCGGGCGACGACCACCAAGTGCGCGTTTGGACGGCAACCCGCAGCGCTTCAGCCGAGGCCGCAGCCCACGCTAGCGGTTTCGCGTCGGGCGCGACCCACGGTCGCGGTTTTATGCTGGTAAACGAGTTACCCAACCATGCCGATTGGGTCCGCGCCGTCGCGTTCCATCCCCGCGGCGATATGCTGGCCACCGCCGGCGATGACCGGCGGGTGCGCCTCTGGGACATCCCCGACGGACGCACGCCCACCGTCCTGCCCGGAACGACCGTGGGTCTTCGGGCGCTGTGCTTCTCGCCGGACGGCCGGCGATTGGCCATCGCGGGGTTTGAAGAGCAGGTGCGGGTGTTCGACGTCGAGTCGGGCCGAATGGTGCGGGAGTTGCCGGTACCCGGCGGCGATGTCCACGACGTGGCGTTCTCGCCGGATGGCGCCCAATTGGCGGCGGCCGGGCGGAGGGGCGCGGTGCGCATCTGGCGCGCCGCCGACGGAACCCTGCTCAACGATCTCCCGAGCGGCTCGCGCCGGATTCGCGCCCTGGCATACGCGGAAGACGGTTCCCTACTTGCCGCCGGAGGTGACGACGGAGTGGTGCGGCTGTGGAACCCGGTTTCCGGCGCGATGGAGGCGGAACTTTCCGCCCGGCCGGGCCGCGTCATGGCAATATCCTTCTGCGGCCCCGGCCGCCTGGCCGTCGGCCGCAGCACCAACACCATTGAAGTTTGGGACCTTGCCACGCGGCGACCGGAGGCGAAGCTGGCCGGGCACACCGGCTCGGTGGCCGCCCTGGCCTATGAGCCGGAAAGCGGCACGCTGGTATCGGGTGGGTTCGATTGCACGATCCGATTCTGGGACGTGCAGCCCTAGTCAGGAATTTTTCTTGCAGCATGGAGGTTGTCGTGGCTCGGCAAATGAAGCGACCCAATTCCCCGGCCCGTTCGAAGGGTTCGATCCCGCGCTGGCGCACCTGCCGGTTCGAGCAGATGGAGCCGCGCTGCCTGCTCAGCGCCGATCTGTTGCCGCTCCAAATCGGCATGGTGTACTTCGAAAACGACACCGGGATGGGCGAAGAGGGCAACCTGTTCGAGATCACCTTTTCCGGCGGCGCGCCGGGCACGGAGCTGACTGACTTGATTATCGACACCGACCCGGACGGGCGGGGCATCGGCGAATACGGCGTCCCGTTTTTCGACACGGCGCCCGGCGGCCCGGGCGTGTACGGCTATGCGCCGCCGGAAGTGGTCCGCAACGAGGGGATCGGGTCAATCGAGTTTGAAGTGGAAGACGGCAGCACGCTGCTGGTCATCCGGTTCACCGGCTTCCACGCGGGCGACCGGCTGGTGTTCAGCGTCGACGTCGACGAGGGCGGGCCAATCCCATCGGCCATCGTCGAAGGCGCCGAGTTCGAGGGCTCGTTGCTCTCGGCCACGTTCGCCGCGCCGCACTATTACACGGCCGAAGGAACCGGCACGTTCTATGACCGGTTTGAAGCCGCTCGCCAGGAGTCGGGGCTCGATTTGCCGCCGGAAACCTACAGCCCCCCGCTCGAAACCCCCCACCCGATCCATACGGCCGGAGTTTTCTTCTCGGTCGAGCAGACCCCGCTGCCGGTCAGCATTGCGGGAACGGTGTTCGAGGACGGCAACCTGAACAACCGCCGCGACGAGGGCGAGCAGGGCATCGAGGCCGTCGAACTGTCGCTGTACGTACTCCACGACTTCGGCTACGTGACGACCGGACTGACCACGGTCACCGACGCCTACGGCGACTACCGCTTCGACAACCTCCTGCCCGACACCTACCGCATCGTGCAAACCCAGCCGGAGGGATGGCTGAGCGTGGGCGCCCGCGCGGGCACCGTCGGCGGCGAGGTCCGCGGCATGGTAACCACCGTCGACATCCTCAGCGACATCAGCCTGCTGGGCGGCGAGGACAGCATCGGCAACGACTTCGCCGAGGTCCGGCCGGCCAGCCTCAGCGGGTACGTCTATCACGATGCCAATTACAACCGCGTGTTCGACTCCGGCGAGGAGGGCATCGGCAATGTTACGCTCACCGTCCGCCGCGTGGCCGACATGCTGCCCGCCACCGAAATCACCGTGACCACCGCGGATGACGGTTCCTGGGCCGCCACGGGCCTGATGCCGGGCCAGTACTACGTGGTGCAAACCCAGCCGGACGGATGGCTGGACGCCTGGAACACGGCCGGCACCGCCGGCGGCGTGGCCCACAATCCCGGAAACCGCATCGACCAGATCCACCTCGGCTCCGGCCAGGGGGGCGAGGACTACAACTTCGGCGAGATTCTGCCGTCGATCATCAGCGGCCGCGTGTATCTCGACATGAATCAGAATTGCGTTTACGATCCGGGCGAGCCGCTTTTGCCGGGCGTAACGGTCCACCTGCTCGACGACGCCGGCGAGGTCATCGACACCACGACCACCGACCAGCAGGGCGAGTACCGCTTCGAGAACCTGCTGCCGGGCACGTACGGGCTTCACCAAATCCAGCCCGAGGGATATCTCGACGGCTGCGACCAGGTGGGCAGCGCCGGCGGGTACCTTATCGAGTCCGACCTGATGGGGGGAATTTCCATCGTTTCCGGCACCACGGCGGTCGAGTACGACTTCGGCGAACTGGTGCCGGCCAGCCTCTCGGGCTGGGTCTACGTTGATGCGAACAACGATGGAGTCCAGGATCCGGGCGAGCGCGGCATTGGCGGCGTGAAGCTCACCTTGCTCGACGCCGACGGCGCACCCACCGGCCGCGTCGCCTACACCGATGCCGACGGCTATTACGAGTTCGATCAGCTTTATCCGGGTATGTACAGCGTGGCGCAAACGCAGCCGGACGGCTATTTCGACGGGATCGACTCGGCCGGCAGCCA
>SKJM01000073.1 GCA_007122045.1 Planctomycetales bacterium
ATGAACGGCTACGGCGGATCCCCGCAGAAGTGGTGCCCGCTGGCGGCGTTTGTGTCTTGCGTTATCATACATGTGGCTCTTCCGTTTCTAGGTACAGGCCGCGCGAAGGTAGCCGGCACACGCCGTTGTGCCGTCCCCAAGCCATGCGGTTGTGCAGCCAGAAACGGAAGAGCCAGCAATTCACAACCGGCGGCAGGGAACAACGCTTGGCGGTGCGTCATCGCGCCGGCTGAAGCGAGCCGGTGTGTGAGCCGTTTGTTTCCAGCGATCGGCGCAAGCCACAATCCCGTATGAGGAAGCAATGTTGTGGAAAACGTGTTAGCTCAGCACATTACGAAGACCCCCGGCGTGTGCGGCGGAAAGGCGTGTATTGCCGGCCATCGCATCCGCGTCCTCGACATCGTCGTTTGGCACGAGAAACGCGGCTGCACACCCGGCGAACTCGTCGAAATGTTTCCCGGCATCACCTTGGCCGATGTCCACGCTGCGCTGGCCTACTACTTCGACAACCGGGCGGAAATCGAGGCCGATTCGCGCCATGAGACGGTAACCGCAGATACGGTGCGCGCCCGGTTCACTCCAAAGCTTCAGACGACCGTGCTCCACTACGATTTCATCGCCCCTGCCCGCATCGTATTCGGCTGGGGACGCCGCACCGAAATCGGCGCGCTGGGCCGGCAGTTCGGCCGCCGGGCGCTGGTCTTCTGCGGATTGCCCGATGCGCAGGCCGCGGCGGTGCTGCCGAAGATGGCCGACGCGCTCCACGCCGAGCACGTCGACGTGATCGAGGCCGGCGCCATCGACCATGAGCCCGAGGCGGCCGATGTCGACGAGGCCGCCGCCGGCCTGCGCGAACTGGGCGCCGGCCCCGGCGACTTCCTGCTGGCCCTCGGCGGCGGGGCGGCCATCGACCTGGCCAAGGCCGTGGCGGCCATGGCCGTCGCCGGCGAGGACGATCGCGTGGCCGATTACCTCGAAGGCGTGGGCCGGGGACTGAAACTCCAGCGCGACCCCCTGCCGCTTCTGGCCGTGCCCACCACCGCCGCCACCGGCGCTGAGGCCACCTACAACGCGGTCATCTCGAACTACGATCCGCCTTGGAAGAAAAGCCTCCGCGACCCGCGGCTGATGGCCCGCGCGGCCCTGGTGGACCCCGAGCTGTGCGTGAGCGTGCCGCCGCCGGTGACGGCGGCCGGCGGCATGGACGCCATCACGCAGTTGATCGAGAGCTTCATTTCGCGCAAGGCGCAGCCCATCCCCCAGGCACTGTGCCTGCAAGGCCTGCGCCTGGCGGTGCCGGCCATCGTCGAGGCGGTCGAAGACGGCGCGTCGCGCCCGGCCCGGGAACACATGTCGCACGCGGCGCTGCTTTCGGGCATGGCGCTGGCCAACTCGGGCCTGGGGATGGCCCACGGCGTGGCCCCCGCCCTGGGCACGCATTGCCGGGTGCCGCACGGGGTGGCCTGCGCCCTCATGTTGCCCGTGGCACTGCGCACCAACCGCGAGGCCCGCCGCGACGAGCTTGCACGGCTGGCCCACGTGCTGTTCGGCGTCCGTTTCCAACAATCGCCCGAGGAGGCCGTCGATCGTCTCATCGAAGAGATCGAGCGCCTTTGCGAGCGGGTGGGCGTGCCGCGCCGTCTCTCGGAGGTGGGCGTGCAGCCCGATCAGATTCCCGCCATCGCCCGCGATTCCTTCGGCAACAGCATGCGAGGCAACCCGGTGGAACTAAGCGAACCGAAGGTGGTTGAGCTTCTCCGCGGCTTGCTTTAGCTGGAAGATGCCCCCGTCCGAACCCCAGTCAGCAGCCATGGACAAGCAAACCGTCCCCTCACTGCCGCGCGAATCCGGTAACGTGCCGATGAACCAGAAGACTCCGACGCCTGGTGGTGGGGCGCCGCCCCACCGTGGCGCCCCGGAATCGGAGCCGATTCTGGCGGAAGTCGTGTCGCCGCCCGATAATCGTGGCGGCGCGGCGGGCGTTCAGCCGGCCGAATCGGGCCGCCGTGCCGAACCGCTCTCCGCCGCCGGCCCCCGCCATGGCGGCGTTCAATGGCGGGAGACGGCCGCGCTGCTGTTGTTGATCGTCCTGTGCGACGTCACCATCTACCGCGGTTACGGGTTCGCCGGCTATGCGCTGTTGTTCGCGCTGGCGCCCCTGGGCATGCTTCTCGGTGTCCCGCGGTCCCGCGTGCATGCCGCGGTCTGGATTATCGGCGCGATGCTTGTCGTGCTCGCCGCGAATCTGCTCTGGTGCGGGTCGGGGCTGCTGGTGGCCTGCGGATTCGCGTTGCTGGTTGCGTTCGCCATGGCGCTGCAGGGCATGCGCCCCTACGTATTGGATGCGGTCGCCTACGCATTTCAGGTGCTCGGAGCAGGCGGGCAGGCCTTGTTCGCCCACGGGCGGTCGGCCGGCAAGGCGCGCCCGGCGCGCCCGCGCGGCGGCTTGCTGAGCGTGCTGCTGCCCGCGGCCGCGCTGCTGGCCTTCGGCACCCTTTTCGTCCTGGCGAATCCCGACCTGGCCGACTCGTTCACCGAATGGCTCCGGCAGGTGTTCAACTCGTTGTGGGAGTGGATTGCCAGCTACGGGCCGGCTTGGGACCAGGTCCTTTTCTGGTTTGCCGTGGCCTGGATTGCGGCAGGATTGCTCCGCCCGGTCATGCGCCGTTCGCTGCTCGATCGGTTCTCGGAAGGCGGTACGCAGGGCTGCGCCGAACCCGTCCGCGCCGTCATGTTCGTCCCCTTCCGCAATACACTCGTCGCATTGATCGTGCTGTTCGCGGTGTACCTGGTGTTCGAATTCGGAACGCTTTGGACCAGGGAGTTTCCCGAAGGCTTCTATTACGCAGGCTACGCCCACGAGGGCGCAGCCTGGCTCACCGCGGCGCTGGCCCTGGCCACCGCGGTGCTGTCGCTGATCTTCCGCGGCAGCGTCCTTCGCGACCCGCGGCTCCCCCGGCTCCGCCGGCTGACCTGGATCTGGTCGTTCGAGAACGCGCTGCTGGCCGCCGCCGTGTACAACCGGCTGTTGATCTACATCGACTTCAACGGCATGACCCGCATGCGAACCGTCGGCCTGTACGGCATGACGGTCGTGGTGGCGGGCTTTGCCCTGGTCGTCTGGAAGGTGGCCCGGCAGCGCGATTTCGTATGGCTGCTGCACCGGCATCTTGGCGCCCTGGCCATTACGGTTTACCTGTTTGCCGTCACGCCCGTCGACCCTATGGTGCACGCCTACAACGCGCGGCGGATCCTTGCGGGCGACCTGGCGCCGGCGGTGCAGATCAGCGTCCACCCGATCGACTCGGCGGGCGTCCTCGTACTGCCGCCGCTGGTGCATTGCGAGGA
>SKJM01000635.1 GCA_007122045.1 Planctomycetales bacterium
ACCGTGCGGCTGTGGGATAGCGTTGGGGGTTTCGAACTTCGCCAATTTGGCGGCACCGCCGGCGATGTGCGCGGCGTCGACTTTTCCCGCGATGGCAATACCGTGTATGCGTTGGCCGGACGCGACAATGCCGCGGACGGCCCGTCGGGCAGCGCCCTGCAGTCCTGGCAGGCCGGAATCGGCGGGAATCCAACGTCGCTGCCGATCGCCGAGGGGCAGCAGGCGCTCAGCTTCGCCGTGGCTCCCGACGGCCAACAAGCGGCCGTCGGGTGTCAAGACGGCACGATCCGCCTGATCGACCTCGCCGGACGGGAGGAAGTGCGGTCCTTTGCCGGCCATTCCGGAGCGGTCAACAGCGTGGCTTTCTCGCCCAATGGTAGTGCCATCCTTTCCGGCGGCGAGGACGGCGCTGTTTTGGCCTTCAGCCGCAACTCCGGCGCCGAGGTACGGCGTTTCGTGGGACACGAGGGGCCGGTCCGCTCGGTGGCCGTTTCGCCCGACGGCAGCCAGGCCGTCTCCGGCGGCGACGACCGAATGCTGCGGTTGTGGGACCTGCACGGCGAACAGCAGCGAGCGGAACTCCGCGGCCACGAAGCTGCCGTGACGGCGGTAGCGTTCGCGCCGGGTGGTGATCGGGCCGTCTCCGTCGGCCGCGACGGAAGGCTGATTGTCTGGCAAACCAGCGACCTCCGGGAAGGTCGCCGATTCGACGTGCCCGGCGGCCCCGTTCTGGCGGTCGCCCTAGCGGCCGACGGGAAACGCGCGGTGACCGCAGGCGAGGATGGCATCGTGCGGCTTTGGGGCCTCGTCGATCCGCCCAAGGAGATGGCCGAGGGCGACCCGGACGAATGGGACCTGAGCCGGGCCGAGCCCCGCGCGGCCGTGCCCGATGACGACCGCCGCCGGACGTGGGCGGAACACATCCGCCACGAGTTGTTCGCGGCCGAATTCGACGCTGCGAAGGGGGCGGAAGAGAAAGTGGCTCTTGCCGAAACGCTGCTCGGCCGGGGGCGTGAATCGCACGCCGACCCCGACGCCGCCTACGCCTTTCTCGACTTGGCGCGTCAACTGGCCGGCGAGGCCGGCGATACCGAACTGGCCCTGGGCGCCGTCGACGACCTGACCGCCCGCTACGACGTCGACGGCACGGCGATGAAGCTCGAGCAACTCCAAGCCATGCAAGCCGCCGCCCGCGGCGCGGCGGCTCGAAAGACCGTTGCGGAACGGGCGCTCGATACCATCGACGAAGCCGCCCGCGACGAGCAATTCGCCATTGCGGAGGAACTGCTCGAGCTTGCCCGGTCGGCGGGCGGCGCCGCGCTCGGCCGGGCGTTGGAGGCCGCGAGCGAACGGCTCGAGGCCGCACGGGAAGCGTTCGAAACCGCTGAGACCGCCCGGACGGAACTCCGCCGCCGGCCCGACGACCCGCAGGCCGCGTTGGACCTCGGCCGCTACGAATGTTTCGTCAAGGGCGACTGGCGAACCGGGCTTCCGCTGCTGGCCCGCGGGGCCGACGAGCCGTTGGCCGAAATCGCCGCCGCCGAACTGCGCGAGCCCGCCGAGGCACACGAGCAAGTCGCGCTCGCCGACGCCTGGTGGGAGGTGGCCGAGACCGAGTCGGAGCAAGCCCAAGCGCAGATTCGCTGGCACGCCGCGTCGTGGTACAAGCGAGCGGAAGCAGGCTTGGAAGGCGGCCTCCGCGATCAGGTGCGGCGGCGCATCCTCGCCGCCGTCCAGCCCGGAACCGCGGCGGCGTCCCGGGAACCCCTGCCCGCCATCGAGGACCTGGCCGCCTGCCGTACGCCGAATAACCGGGACGCCCTGCTCCGCTACTACGGCGGCGAGGACGAAACCGAGGCGGCCGTCCGCCGCGCGCTCCGGTGGCTCGCCCGCCATCAGTTTCCCGATGGCTCCTGGAGCTTCCGTCACCAGGGGCCCGACAATCGGAGGCCCTCGGCCAATCCCGGCACCCTGGAGAAGGCGCCCAACGCGGCCACGGCCCTCGCCCTGCTGCCCTTGCTGGGCGCCGGCCACAGCCCGCGCCGCGGCGAATACCGCCGTAACGTCCTCGACGGCGTGAACTTCCTGCGAAATCGCATGGTCCGGGTCGGCTCCGACACGGGGACCCTGTATGAGCCCCACGCCGGTCCGATCCCGTCGCACGCCATCGCCACCTGCGTACTGTGCGAAGTGGCGGCCGTCACCTCCGACGCGCAGAATCTCAGGGCCGCGCAGTCGGCTGTGAATTTTATCGTGCATACCCAGAACCCCGATGGCGGCTGGCCCTACCGGCCCAAACCGGCCGATCAGAAACCCGACTCCAGCGACTTCTTCACCACCATCTGGAGCCTCACCGCCTTGCAGACGGCCCGTTGGGCGGGCTTGCGAGTGCCCGACGCCCCCCTGAGTCTGGCGGAGGAGTTCCTTCAGGCGCATCGCAGTTCCGATGGGGCGGGCTTCGCTGGCAGTGCGCGCGGCAGCCGGGCCGATCCGACCGCCACGGCGGCCGGCCTGCTTGCGAACATGTACCTTGGCTGGCAGCCCGACCGACCCGAACTGATCCACTTTGCCACCACCGCCGCCGAACAAGGCCCCGCGGCCGGCGGAGAGTTCTACCGGAACCTCTGTACGGCCCAAGTGTTGCGCGAATTCGGCGGTCAACCCTGGGCCACGTTCAGCACCGCGATACGCAACCACCTGCTCGATACCCAGGCAGACACCGGACCCGAAGAGGGAAGCTGGTACTTCGACGGCCAAGGGTGGGGCAGCCGCGAAGGCGGCCGCCTGTTCAGTACCGCCCTGGCCGCCCTGTTGCTCGAAACCTACTACCGCCACCCCCCGCTGTACCCATAATGTAGCAGGCACCCGCCGCGTGCCGTCCCCAATGTAGCACTCGCCGTCCCCCGTGCGCCGCCTCCACCCTCAACCCAACGAACCAGCACGTCCATGGAAACACAACGCCCTTTCTCCCGCCGCGCATTCCTTGGCCAAACCGCCCGCTTCGGAGCCGCCGGCCTCGCCGCTTCGCACCTGTGGCCTTCCCGTGGGCGGGCCGACCAAGACGCCCCACCCGACGACGCCTGGCAAATCGGCTGCTACACGCGCCCCTGGAGCGACCTGGAATACCGCGAAGCCCTCGATGCGATCGCCGAGGCGGGCTTCGCCTACGCCGGCCTGATGACCACCCGCTCGAAAACCCGGCTGGTCATGACCGCCGCCACCACCGTCGAGGAAGCCCAGCAGGTAGGCGAGGAGGCCCGCCGGCGCGGCTTGCGGCTGGTGTCAAACTACGGCGGAGGGATCAGCGTCGGCAGGTCGCTCGAGGAGGGGATCGCCGACATGAAACGGCTCATCGACGCCTGCCACGCGGCGGGGTGCCCGTCGCTGCTGATGGGCGGCATCGGCAATGAAGACCTCTTCGACGCCTACTACAAGGCCATTGCCGAAACGTGCGAATACGCCGCCGAAAAGGGCGTCGCTCTCGCGCTGAAGCCGCACGGGGGCCTCAATGCCACCGGCCCCCAATGCCGCCGGTGCGTCGAGCTGGTCGGGCACGACAACTTCCACGTCTGGTACGACCCCGGCAACATCTTCTTCTATTCCGAGGGCGAACTCGACCCGGTCGACGACGCCCCCACCCTCGACGGGCTGGTGACCGGAATGTGCGTGAAAGACTTCACCATGTCGGTCCGCGACGGCAAACCGGTCAAGGAGGTTTCCATCACGCCGGGCACGGGCAGGGTCGATTTTCCGGCCGTCATGGCGAAACTCAACCGGGGCGGCTTCACCAGCGGCCCGCTGGTCGTCGAGACGCTCGCCCGGAGCGACGACCCGAAGGTCGTCCTCGCCGAGGCCCGCAAAGCGCGGACGTTCCTCGAACAACTGGTCCGGTAGCGCTGGACGCGCATCGTTCCCGGCTCAATTCAAACCATCCTCCGACGACAGTGCCCCCTTTTGCAATGGGTGCCCCGCTTCTCATGCCCGACTCCTCGCACCAGCCGAACCATTCCGCCGCCGGGCCCGACTTCACCGGCCGGCAGTTGGGCGACTACCGGCTGCTGCGCCTGCTGGGGCGGGGCGCGATGGCCGAAGTGTACCTGGCCGAACAGCATTCGCTCCGCCGGCGCGTGGCCGTGAAGATCCTCAAGCCGGCCCTGGCCGACGACCCGACCTACCTCGAACGGTTCCACCGCGAGGCCCAGTCGGCGGCCGCCCTGGTGCACGCCGGCATCGTGCAGATCTACGAGGTGGGCCAGCAGGACGGACTGCACTTCATCGCCCAGGAGTACGTCCAGGGACAGAACCTCCGCGAGTGGCTGCATCGCAACGGGCCGCTCGACCTGCCGCAGGCCCTCTCGGTGATGCGCCAGGTGGCCGCCGCGCTGGCCAAGGCGGCCGAGGCGGGAATCGTCCATCGCGACATCAAGCCCGAAAACATCATGCTCACCGCCGACGGCGACGTGAAGGTGGCCGACTTCGGCCTCGCCCGCCTCACCCGCCAAGACCAGACGCTCGACTTGACGCAGGTCGGCATGACCATGGGCACGCCCCTGTACATGAGCCCGGAACAGGTCGAAGGCAAACCGCTCGACCCGCGAAGCGACCTGTACTCGTTCGGTGTTACGTGTTACCAGCTTCTGGGCGGGCAGCCCCCGTTCCTGAGCGAAACCGCGTTAGGCGTGGCCGTGCAGCACGTGAAGAGCGAGCCCACTCCGCTGGAATCGAAACGGCCCGACCTCCCGCCGGAACTGTGCCGGCTGGTGCACCGCATGCTGGCGAAGAATCCGGCCGATCGGTTCGGTTCCGCCCACGAACTGCTCCACGACATTCGCCGCCTGCACGCCGCGCACGCCGAGCCCGATTGGCCCGAGCAATGCGCCGTCTGGGAATCGAACGGCGTGGCCGCGGCCCCCGCCGATACCGGGCAGGCTACCCAGCAGCTCGGGCGGCTGATGCGGGCGGAGCCGGCGGGGCTTTTCGGCGTTTCCACCCGGTGGCTGCTCCCCGCGGCCATGGCCGCCGCGTTCCTGCTGGGCGGCCTGGTGGCATGGAGCACGACCGGGCCCGCCCCGCTGCTGCCGCGCACCGACCCGGCCGCGGGGTTGGGCGCCCCCCGCCAAGAGACCGCCCGCGCCCAATGGTTCTACGCCACCACACGCGATACCGAGGAGGCGTGGCGTGCGGTAATCGAATATTTCCCCGAGGAAACGCACCTCGTCCGCCGCGCCAAGCAGCAGCTCGCCCGCATTTGCCTCCTCGACGGCCGGTACGACGAGGCCCTCGAGTTATTCGACGAACTGGCGGCGCTGGGCGAAACCGAGGCGGAATTTCGCGCCTTCGGTCTTGCCGGGCGCGGCAGCGTGCTGATGCTCCAGGGCAGGCACGACGAATCGGCCCGCGTGCTCGATGAGCTTCACCCCACCATCGAGCACTTGCAGGACCGACAGATGCGGCGGCTCGTCGGCGCGGCCGTTCGCAGGAACCGCGAGCAACTCGGCGCGCAGACTTCCCGGAAATGGAGTGAGTGGCTCCAGCAGCAGATCGAGGCCGAGAGCACCGCTGAGCCCGACTGAGTGCGACTTGCCCATGGCCCCCCCACGTCCGGGCGGCCCGAAAAAAACGCTCCCGCCCCCTTGACGCCGTTCTCGGCGTATGCTAAAAATAAGTGTCTCGGCGGGCGTTGCCCAGCCGAACACGATGGTCCGAGGACACCCGCCCCCTTCGTCTAGTGGCCCAGGACGTCGGATTCTCAGTCCGAAAACAGGGGTTCGATTCCCCTAGGGGGTGCCTTGGCGGAAAGCCGCCCTAACGTGTTACCTGGTAAGGGGTTTCGGGGTTGTGAACCTCGGAACCCCTTGCCGCTTCCTGCCCGGTTTTCGGGACGATGTTGCCAAAAGCTTTGCCACCTCGCAGGCAAACCGCCCCATAGCCCCCGCTATAGAGCCGCCCCTCGCCGCCCAAAGCTCTTGCCCCGATTTCTTGGGCGCCCAGGTGACCGTAATACGGCACGGTCCTTTGCACGCCGGCACGGCGGACCAGCCGGCAGAACACCGACGGGGTAACCTGCTTGGCCCATCGGGCCCGGACGGCGCGCTTCAGGTCGTGCGCGCTCGCGAACTTCCCCACCGCCACGCGCTCCCCGGTCTGGCATCCGGACGATGGTTGATCGGTGGCTGACGTTCCGCTCCCCTCGTTGTGTGATTGAGATCGACCCGGACTTCAAAGCGCTCGACCTCCGTTTCGCGCGCCTGCACGGAAAGGGTTCCGTCCGCGGAGCTGTGGGTAAACCTGCAGTGCCAGGGACGTTGGCCGCCGTGCCGTGTGCTGCGAATCGCGCCGTTCAGGCCGAACAGCGCGAGCGAAAAAACGCCCTCGTCGGCTCCGCTGGGTTCGACAACCACGGCGTGACGTTCCAGGCGGCCGTCGGTCTGGCGGTAAAACAGCACCGGCTCGTTCAGCCCGACCTGGGCTTCCAAAGGTTCGCCGGGAACAATGTGCCGGTAACCTGCCGCCTGCAGTGCCGGCTCATCCGGCTCGGGGATCTGCCATCGTTCATCGCCGGCGATCTCGCGCCCGAGTTTCTCCACGTCATTCTTCGAAACCCCGTCGGTCATCCAATGGATCGCCGCGACGCGCAGCAGCGTCTGCATCGCCCGCTCGCTCTCTCCGTTGGCCCGGTGATGGCGGGCAACCCGCATCAGCAGAGCCGGATCCGCGGTACCGGTGCGCTCGACCGCAGCGTAGAAACGCGCTCGCTGCTCATGGCTCATCAGCCGAGAAAACATGGCCAGTCTGGCAAGATCCAAGGGTTCGGTCATCAACGTCTCGATGGCGGCGTGCCCTTGAGCCTCGCTGAAACGCTGCTGGAAACGCAGGAGGCCAGTGCATTTGCGATGTTCTCCGATGCCAGACGGTAGCGTGCCGCGGCTGTCTCGACGCCCCGAGTGACGCTGTGGTGCTCCAGAGTACCGTCGATCCCGAAGTCGACCAGCGGCGGGGTCAAGTGGTCGGTCACTCGGTGTGGGGAAGACCAGGGTTGACGGCCGACCGACAGATCGATCCGGGCATCGATGAGTGATTCGCCGGACGGGGGGCATTCTTGGCACCTGGCAGGAAAGACATGCTCTGGGCTTCGTGGTTGCCACCGGAAAAGTGGTTGCCACCGGAAAATATGCCGGGTCGCCCACAGTGGGCATCCAGCCCACGCCCACGCCCGCGCCGCGCAATCGCTCCGGTTGGTGAGAAAATACCTGGGGCGAGTCTTCCCTCAGTGTATCCCGACAGACCCCGGTTACAAGTCCTTCCTGTTCGCTGCCCCCACGGGGAGGGGAGGCCTGCTTGGCTGCTGGGGCTGGGGGGTGGGCGACCTGACACATCGGCAGCGCTGCCTGCGGGGGCTTGCGCTGGCCTTGCTCGCAGCTTTGCACGGTCTTGCTCGATACGCTACACTACGCAGATGACGAACGGCATGCCCGTTCAACGAAGCCACCGATTCTGTTCAGCAACGCGGAAAGTGAGGAAGACACGTCCATGTTTTCGACACCTCAAACAAGCAGTAACGGACCGTTCGGTGCTCGGCAGCGATATGGTGCGATGGCGGTCGGGTTCAGCCTGGCCGTCGCAACCGTCGCGATGGGCATCGGCGGGCCGGGTTTGCCGGCAGGGGCCGCCCTAGCCCCGCAGGAGGTGGTCCGCTATAGCGACTTCGGCGCCAAGGGCGACGGCGAGACCGACGACATCGACGCCATCGCCGAGGCCCATGCGTTCGCCAACGAGCACGGACTGCCCGTGAAGGCCGACGACGGCGCCACCTACTACATCGGCGGCAAGAACCGCACGGCGGTCATCCAAACCGACACCGATTTCGGCACGGCCGCCTTCATCATCGACGATACCGACGTCCAAGACCGCAGGGCGCATGTCTTCCTGGTGAGTTCCAGTCTGAAACCGTTCCCACTTGAGGGAGTGTCTTCCCTCAAGCGAAACCAGGAGAAGATCGACGTCGCGCTGCCCGGACCCTGCCTGGTCATCGCCGCCAATTCGCACGTACGGCGCTACATCCGGTACGGGCCGAACCGCAACGACGGCGCCCCGCAGACGGACATCTTCATCGTCGACAAAGACGGCAATGTGGATATGGACGCTCCGATCATCTGGGATTTCGACCGGATCACGAGCATCATCGCCCATCCCATCGACGAGACGACGCTGACCATCACCGGAGGACGCTTCACCACCATTGCGAACAACGCCGAATCGAGGTACACCTACTACAGCCGGGGCATCGCCATCCGGCGTTCCAATGTTCTCGTCGATGGGCTGGAACACCGCGTTACCGGCGAAGGGGACCAAGGGGCGCCCTACGGCGGCTTCCTCAATATCGCGACCTGCGCCCACGTGACGGTCAAGAACTCCATCCTGACCGGCCGCAAGACGTACCGGACCATCGGCTCGGCGGGCGTTCCGGTTTCCATGGGCAGCTACGACATCTCGCTGAACCGGGCCCTGAACGTGTCCTTCATCAACTGTCGCCAGACGAACGACATCATGGACGGCAGGTACTGGGGGATCATGGGGTCGAACTACTGCAAGAATCTTTTGTTCGACAATTGCACCTTTTCCCGGTTCGACGCCCACATGGGCGTCGCCAACGCCACCATTCGCAACTCGACCCTGGGGCATCAGGGCATCAACGCTATCGGCACCGGGGTCCTCACGGTGGAAAACACCACCGTCTACGGCAGGACCTTCGTCAACCTGCGGTCCGACTACGGCAGCACGTGGCAGGGGGAGTTCGTCATTCGCAACTGCGTTTTCGTGCCCGCCGGCGGCAGGCCGATCAGTGCGAGCCTGATCGGCGGATCCTACTCCGGGCAGCACGATTTCGGCTACACGTGCTACATGCCGGAGCGCATCACCATCGACACGCTGCACATCGACGACTCGAACCACCCGTCGAACTACCAGGGCCCTGCCATTTTCGCGAATTTCAATCGGCGTATGACCGACGATTCCTACGTGGAGGAGTTTCCGTACGTCAGAACCAGGGAGGTCATTCTCAAGGAGGTGACCACCGCCAGCGGCAAGCCCTTGCGGCTCAGCGACAACTCATTCATGTTCAAGGACGTGAAGGTGACCACCGATTGACGGCGGCGGGCGACCGTTCCCAGGGGGCTGTCCCCCGTGAACGGTTACGAGCCGAGCGCCAGCGTATATGTGAACACGCATCGACCCGAACCTTATATTGGAGCAAACCATGCCCGAAACTCTCAGCCTTTCTCGACGTCGTTTTTTACAAACCACCGGCACGGCCGCCGCGTTGGCCGCCGCTCCGGCCGTACTCCGGGGCGCCGAAGTGCAGGACGCCCCGGTGCGGGTCGGATTCATTGGAACCGGCGTGCGCGGCTGGTCGCTCGTCCGGGAGATGGCCGCCTCGAAGTTGGCCCAAGTGGTTGCCGTGTGCGACGTGTACAAGCCGCACGTCGACCGCGCCGTCCAGGCGGCTCGCAATGACGACGTGCGAACCTACCTCGACTATCGCGATCTATTGGCCGACAAGAACGTCGAGGCCGTATGCATCGGCACGCCCGACCATTGGCACGAACCGATGGTCCTTGACGCCGCGGCGGCCGGCAAACCCGTGTACTGCGAGAAGGGCCTGACGTCGTCGGTCGAATCGGCGAAGCGGATGCGCGACGCGGTGAAGAAGGCGGGCATCGTCTTCCAACTCGGCCACCAGGGCCGGCAGTTCGCGGCATCCGAGGCGGCGGGCGAGATGATTCGCGGCGGCGAGATCGGCCCGGTCACTTTGATCAAGACCGGCCGTTACTTCAACGGCACGCGCGAACGGGCCCCGTGGCGGTGGTACGGCTGGTACAGCGAATACACCCGGCCCGACCCGCGGGAGGTTATCGCCAACCTCGATTGGGAAAGGTGGCTGGGTCCGGCGCCGAAGATCGATTTCGACGAAGAGCACTTCTGGCATTGGCGTTGCTACTGGGCGTACGGCACCGGCCAGGCCGGCGATCTCCTTTCGCACGAACTCGATCAGGTGCAAGCCACGCTCGGATGGGGCATTCCCGATACGTGCATGTGCCTCGGCCACAACGCGTACTACCACGACGGCCGCGAGGTTCCCGACACGTGGCTGGCCAACTACACGTTCGAGAAGCGCCACTGCTCGGTGATGTTCGAGGGCTGCATGAATTCCCATCGCCAACAGCCCCCGGAATACGTCGGCAAGAGCGGGCGGGTCATTTTCAACAGCATCGGCCAGGCCGCGTCGAGGTTCAGCGTGTACGACGACGGGCCCGCCTTTCCGCACATGCGAAACAAGCCGCTGGAGCCTCGTTCCACGTACGACCCCGCCGCGGGCCCCCAATGGCCCAGCCACGTCAACGATTTCCTGCAGTGCGTCCGCACCGGCGAGCAGCCGCGCTGCCACATCGACGAGGCGTTCATCGAGGCGGTGACGTACCTGATGAGCTTCGTCTCGTATCGCGAGCAACGCCTGGTGCGCTGGGATGCGGAAAAAGAGCAGCTCGTGTGAATTTCGGGCTGCCCGGCGCCAGGCGGCCAAGCGAGTCCCTTCGCGCGGCGGGCGTGGCCGGCGTACGCTGGAGAGAATACTTCTCGCCTGGAACACGGGGCTGGCCGAATCGACTTGGCCGCCGAGGCGCAGGGAGCCTGACCGATGATCCTCCACGTCGACATGGACGCCTATTACGCCTCGGTCGAGGAGCGCGACCGGCCGGAACTGGCGGGCAAGCCGGTGATCGTGGGTGGTTCGGCCGAGAAACGGGGCGTGGTGTCGGCCGCCAACTACGTGGCCCGCCGATACGGGGTCCATAGTGCGATGCCGGCCATCACCGCCCGGCGCCTTTGCCCACACGCCGTCTTCCTGCCCGGCCGCATCGGTTACTATGCGGAGATTTCCCGCGAGATCCGCGCTATTTTCGAGCGTTTCACCCCGCTGGTCGAGCCCCTGTCGCTCGACGAGGCCTTCCTGGACGTGACCGGCAGCGAGAACCTGTTCGGACCGGCGGTCGAGATCGGCCGTCAGATCAAACGGGCGATTCGCCAGGAGTTGCGGCTGGTGGCCTCGGTGGGCGTCGCGCCGAACAAGTTTCTGGCCAAGATCGCCAGCGACCTGGAAAAGCCCGACGGTTTTGTGGTCGTCGAGCCCGATCGGGTCCAGGAGTTCCTGGACCCGCTGCCGGTCACATGTCTGTGGGGCGTCGGCAGGCAGGGGAGCAGGGTGTTTGAGAAGCTGGGCATCCGCACCATTGTCCAACTCCGTCAGTGGCCCCTGGAGTCGCTGAAGGCCCGCCTCGGCTCCGCCGGCGAGCACCTGTGGCAGTTGGCCCACGGCATCGACGACCGGCCGGTCGTACCCGAGCGGGAAGCCAGGTCGATCTCGCACGAAACGACCTTCGAGCGGGATATTTCGGACCTCGAGATTTTGCGTGGCTGGCTGATGGACCTGACCGAGCAGGTCGGCTGCCGGTTGCGGCGGCACGGGCTGCAGGGCCGCACGGTGCATTTGAAGGTCCGCCTGGCCGACTTCTCGCTCACCACCCGTTCCCGGACCCTGCCGGAGCCGACCGACGTGACCGACGAGCTATGGCAGGCGGCCGACGCACTGCTGTGCCGGCGGCTACAGCCCGATTGCCCACCGGTACGGTTGTTGGGCATCGGCGTCAGCGGCCTCGCCGACACCGGGCTTTCGCAGGAGTTGTTGTTCGACCCGGAGGAGCGCCGCAAGCAGCGCCGGGTAGATGCGGTGGCCGATCAGATCAAGGCTCGGTTCGGAACCCACGCGCTGCGGCGCGGGAGCGGCCTCGGGCGGAAATCGGCGGAAGCCGAGTAGGTGGGGAAACGTTGCGAACCGCGTGCCATGCCGAACGCCTCAACGGCGCGGAGGTTCGGAGTTTCGTGCTGGTTGCCCCATACAAGCCTGTCGATGACACCCCACAATCGTTGCCACTTCGAGATGGCGCCGAAGGGTGGGGGGTAATGAAATGGATGGAATGCTGTGCGATGCTTGACGAGCCCTTCCCGGAGTGCAAGAAGCTTCCAGGAAATGAGCTGGAGCGCCGAGAGGCTGCCAAGGCCGCCGAGCAGTATCGTTCCTTCGTCGATATCAAGCGTTGGGTGCGCAATCGCGACGGTACCCTTGTTTGACGACTC
>SKJM01000007.1 GCA_007122045.1 Planctomycetales bacterium
ATGACAAACCCCTCCACGTCGTCGTTTTGCTCGGGGGTGGCCAGCAACACCAAGGACCGGCCATCTTCGCCAAGGGAGAACGGAGCGCTCGCGGCCACCGCGCCCGACTCGCGAGCCCGGTCGAGCGCCTCGCGGCATTCGGGTACCGCGGCCGGGTCCCAGCCGACTTCGACCGGCCACCGATCCTGGTCGGTCAAATAGAGAACCGGATAGGATTCGCTGTCATCGTCGCCGGCCTCGCGGGGGGCCCATCCGAACACCGGCGGCCCGGGAAGGTTCTTCAACAGGGATTCCGTGAAAACGCGAAACTCGTGCGGCTCGACCAACTCCGACCCGGCGAAGAAGGCGGCCAACACGCGTAAGGAGGTGACGCGATCGCTGGCGGCGTGATGGATTCGGTCGGCCTGCCGCTCGGCATGGAGATGGAAGCGGGCCTCGGCCAGGCGGGTTTCGCGGTGCAACAGGAGAGAGAACAGCCCCGCCGACACCGCAAGCCCGGTTGCCGCGCAGAGGGCCACGAGGGCCCAGCGGGGGTTGATGCCCCGCCACGGCCACGCCCTGCCGGAGAGCGAGGGCGCTCGATCCTCCTTTGCCGGAGAAGTCATACTACGTATTCCAGAGTACCAGCGAACGACATACTCCTCATATTAAGTATAGTATCCTTTGCGACGGGGCTCGCCAATACCCCCAAAGGGTGGGCGCTCGTTATTGTGGAGAAAGTGCCACCCGCCACCGGCCCGTTGACCCCACCAGAGCGGTAGTCGGTGAGCTAACGGTTCGCCGCGCGCCTATCGGCGGATTTTCCGGGAGAACTCCGGAGACGATGCGTGGAGATAGGTGTGGTAGTTCACCTTGGCCGCCGCCCGGGTTTCCTCGAACGAACCCCGGCTCTCCAGCAGGCCCAGTTCGAACGCCAGGCGGTCGGAGTGCGCGGGCAGCAGCACCCGGTAGTCGTACGGCACGCGGTCGGGCGCCAGGCGGTTGATGTGGTTCCGGATGTTCGTGGTGCAGTTGTTCGTGAGCGTGTTGTAGAACTCCGGCTCGTCGTAAAGCTGGTTCACCCGCCCGAGCACGTCGAGCAGCAGTTCGCGGCACTGTTCGGGCGTGGCCGAGCTGCGGTACACGTACACGTCGCTCAGGTGGTGCAGCGTGCGCCGGAGGATCAAGTCGCGTTCGTCGGCCAACACGTACATCAGTTCGTACTGCCGAAAAAAGCCCTTGATGGGATTGTAGCTTTGGCCCCGCTCCCGGCGGATTTCGATGGACAGGCCCAGGTAGTCGCGGTCGTCGAAACCGAAGCTCAGCATGGTGTGGGCGATGCCGGGAATGTCGTTGAACGGCACCACGATGAAGTCGACCGAGGTCAGCCGGTCGAGATCGAAGGTTTTGTCGTAGTGGTGCACGTCGTAATCGTCATCGGCCCGGTACTCGCAGTTGCGGATATGGTGCACCGTCACCTGGTTGCCGTGGAACTCGGCCCGGGGCAGCACCGCCTGGTCGGGCACCCAATCGCGGTCGTTGGAAGGGGCCAGCCACTTGAACAGGTCGGGGTTGAGGCGGCCCGCCGGCCGGTGCGCGGCGACCTCCCGAACGGGGAGGTACGACGGGCCGAAGAGCGATTGCCCGGCCGCCCCCCCGCGGCATCCGGCGGCGCAGCAAATACCCCCCAACGCAACGGCGACAGCCGCCACCCGGCAACTCCGGCGGAAATTGGGGAAAGCAGGCATTTTGGGCGCTTGCGCAGGGCCGACCGGCCCCTTGCTCGATAAGACAATTACTGGAACCCGAACGCTGCTGGCGCGACACGCTCAGGACCCTTGGCACGGTAGCCCTAGCCCGGATTATTCACGGCAGGTAGGGTGGGTCAAACAAGCCGCTTCTTTGGTGGGTCATCGGTCGCTACTGCCGGCGTGCTTCCAGGCAAGCGGGCCGCAAATCAGCTTGATTGCGGCTTGTGCGGACTCACCAACGACCTACGCGACCTTGACCCACCCTACATATATGAATAATTCGGGCCAGGGCTCCTTCCGCGCCGCGGGAGTATAGCCGGACTGGGACGATCGGTGCAAGACCATAGCCACCCCCCCCGAAAGGGCAAAAGGGGCGCCGTGCGCCGCTGACGGCAGCGAAGGTGCGGCTGTTGACAGGTTCTCGTACGCGGGCAAAAATGAAATCGTGGCCGCCGTACCGGGTGCCGGAACGGGCTTGCAGCGAGTTGGAGTCCCGCCTTGAGGCGGCTCTTCCAACCGGCTAAAGCCGGGACTCCAACAGGGCCGCTCAGCCGTCCCGGCGCGATCGCGCGCCGGTAAGCCCGGAACGCTAACAACCGGACAGCACCGAATCATGAACCGCGACGACGCTCACTGGCGCATTCCGCGCGACTGGCGGGTGCTGCTGCCCCTCAGTTTCGCGCCGGCGATGGTCGGAATCCTCATAGCGACCATTCTGCCGGTCGTGGCGCGCGCCCGGGAGGGAGACGTCACCATCTTTCCGTCCGCCATCGCTGGGGCGCTGCTCGGCCTGGGCCTGCTGTTCCTCGCCAAGCTGCCGCTGTACCGCCAAGGCCGGTTCATCACCTTCGGCCCCGGCGCCCTGCCGAAATGGAACCGGCTCCTTTACGCGGTGGCCTATGTGTTCCTTGGGCTCAGCGCGGGCGTGCTGCTCGTGCTGCTGGCCGCATTGAGGTAACCGATTCAGATAACCGTTCAGGGGCCGGCCGGGGACTGGTCCATTTTTCGGCCGACAGCCGCTGTTCTCAGGAAAAGACAATGGCCGAAAAATGGACCTGTCCCCTTACCGGGCTGACCGCATTGAGCTAACCGATTCGCATGGGAGGACTTCTGATGGGTTTCCCCGGCCCCCTCGAGCTGCTCATCATCGCCATCATCCTGCTGCTCTTCGTCGGCATTCCGATTGCGGCCGTCATTGCGGTCATTCTCGTCCTGTACCTTACCCGGCGCAATGATCGGCAGTGAAGACGTTCACCGCGCAAGATTCAGCTCCAGCGTTCGGGAGCGGTCGTCCGGGGCGATTTCGACCACCAGGTCGGTGGTGGTGGGGCACTGGTACTTGGCTGGGACATAGCTCTTGCCTTCGGTGCCGCCCAGTTCCGGCGGGATTTCCCAACACTCGACCCTCACCTTGTACCGGCCGGGCACCAGGCCGTCGCCGCGGTCCCAGGTGGTCACGCGGAAGCGGCCCCGCTCGTCGAACTTCGCCAGGGTGGGGCGGCGGGGAAAGCCGTCGGCCGGCGCGTCGATGGTGAAATAGAGCGTGCCGGCGGCCGGCGGCGCCTCGCCGTCGAACGTGATGCGGCCCGAAACGGGAATGGTCGCCGGCC
>SKJM01000385.1 GCA_007122045.1 Planctomycetales bacterium
GCCAGCTCGTCGGCCGGGAGGTCGTTCTTGGCGGGGGCGGCCTTGCGTGCCGGCGCGGCGGGCGCGACGACGACCCGCAACGCAGCCCGCCCCCCGCGCACCACGGCCGCCATGCCGACCAGCGGCGCGGCCACCAGCCAGACGAGCAGCCGGACCAGGGTGTAGTCGGTCGAAAGGAGGAGCCCGGCGGCCAGCAGGCTCCCGGCGACGATGTAGGCCCCCACCGAGGCCATGTACCGCTCCAGCAGCCCGCACACCGCCGCGCCCAGGTATCCGCCCGAGTTGACCAGCGGTCCCGGCGAGAGGTGGGGCAGGGCCATGCCGGCCAGCGCCGTCACCCCCACCAGCGAGCCCAGCCAACCGATCAGCCGCAACACCGGGTGGCCGATGTCGCGCCGGGCCAGCAACAGGGCGTCGAGCACCGCCAGCGTGCCCAACAGGTAGTATGCCCCCAACCCAAACGCTTCGAACAACAGCCAGGCGGCCCACGCCCCCGACCGGCCGCACAGGTTGCTTACTTCGGCAGGCGGGGGGTAGACGGCGCGGCTGGGCGGGTCGGCCACGTCGTGGCTGAGCATGGCGGCCGCCAGAAACAACACCAGCGCCAACAGCCCCAGCGCCAGCAAATCGAGTTTCAGATCGCGGTCGTCGAGCATGGGGGGACGGCCTTGCGGCCCGGCTGACATCCACCGTCCGGCGGGCCAATGGTAGGGTGCGGGCGCATCCGTGCCCCGAAGCGGGAATCCGGCCTCTTCGGACAGCATCGGCCCGAAGGCCCCCCGGTCCCCAGCTTCCCCTGCCGCGCCCCAAGCCGTTGCGCATTCAGTACGTCAAGGCAAACCGGCAATACCGTTACACACTTGCCTCGCCGACCGCCTAGTCGGCGGCGGTTCCGATCCCGTTCCGGGAGCGCGCTCGGGCAGTTATACTCGACGCGTGCCGTTATCGCGCTTTTGCAGGATGGACATTCTTGTCCGTCTTCGCTTTGACGGGCTAAAGCCCATCCTACGGAAGTGCAGTTTCAGGCCGCGGCGAGCATATTGCGGTCAGGGTGGCGCCGGCTTGACGCCTCGTGTTTTGCGGTCTTACAATTGCCGAAAACGTCGTTGCGCACAGCGCCTGCGAGTTTGATAATCCCGGCCGAAGCCGTCCATGGCCGCGAGGGCGCCCGGTAAACAGGTCGGGCAGCCAAGCTGCCATCGCTGACGCAGTTCGACGCTGGATCCCTTGACTCCGTTTGGAGGGTGTACCATGTTCCGAAGAATCGCTGGACTGCTGGCCGTGCTTTGCATCCTCCTGCCCGGCACTCGGACGCAAGTTGCGGCGTGTACGACCATCATGGCGGGCAGGCAAGCAACGGCGGACGGTTCCGTGTTGATGAGCAGTTCGTGTGACGGCGACCGGATGGGCTACATCTACCTGGTGCCCGCCCGAGAGTACGCGTCCGGCGAACGCGTGGCCATGTCGCGCAACGGCAGGGACGTCGTGGGATATCTGCCCCCGCTGGAAAGAACCTATCGTTGCATCATTTTGGGCCACGGTGCGCTGGGAGGAATGAACGAACACGGGGTGAGCATCGGCATCGAGTACATTCCGATGCGGGCCGGTCTCGCCTCGACCAACGGTCTGGTGAGCCCGTACAGCAACCATTGGACCACTTCGCTGATTGCCAACGGTTTGATGCGGGCCAAGACGGCCCGCGAGGCCGTTCGGCTGATCGGGGCGATGGTCGAACAGCACGGCTTCCTGTATACGTGGGCGCCGCTTGCCGGGGTAGCGCTGCCCATTGCCGACCGGAACGAAATCTGGCTGCTGGAAATCTTCGGCCCGGAAGAGAACTGGACCCCTGAGTCCGGGACGCCCGGCGGGGTTTGGTGCGCGCAGCGAGTGCGCGACGACGCCGTCGGGGTGAGTGCAAACCGCAGTCGAATTGGTCGCGTGGACCTGGAGAACCGCGACCACTTCATGGCCTCGCCGAATCTCTTCACCTTGGCGAAGCGGCTGGGCTTCTGGAACGAGAAAGAACCGTTCGTTTGGAGCGAAGTGTACGGCGGAGCGGGCAGTCGCGGCAACGTGCTGCGCGAGTGGCGGGCCTTGTCGCTGGCTGCACCGTCGAAGAACCTGGCGGCAACCGGCAATCCGAATACCGACCGTTACCCGTTTTCCGTCCAGCCGGACCGGCCGGTGACGGTCGAGACGTTGATCGATTGGATGCGCGACGGTTATGAAGGAACCGACTTCGACATTACCGCGCATCCAGCATTTCACGTGGACGGAAACAAGAGCCCATTGGCGCGAACCTCGGGGCCGCGGGAGCTTTTCGACCTGTTGGACATCGCGCCTGAGCGAACCATCAACACCCCGGCCAGCACCTATGTGTTTGTGGCCCAGGCGCGCGCCGGGCTGCCTGCCGGGATCGGCAATCAGATCTGGTTCGCGTACGGGCCGGCGCACACCAGTTGTTTTGTTCCCATCTATCCCGCCGTCAGCGAACTGCCGGCGTCTTGGGTGCGTCCCCCGAATTTCGCCAGGATCGACCGCCGCCAGGTCCAGTGGAACTTCCGCCTGGTCAGCAACCTGGCGAACCAACTGCGGTACCAGGACGTCATCCAGGACGTGCGGCAGGTGATCGAGCCCGCCGAGGCAGCGTTCCGGAACGCCCAACGCGACGTAGACATCGCAGCACTCCACGTCTTCCAACGCGAGGGCCACACCGGGTTGGAGCGTTTTCTGACCGAATATGTTCACGGTTGTCTGACCGAGGTCGAAACGGCGTACCGCGACCTGGTCGACTACTTGATGTTCCAGTACCTCTACGACCGTGCCGCCATCGCACCCGCCGAATTGCCGACGATCGGACGCCCGGTCATTCCCGGCCCAGGGGAAAAGTCGGAGACTTCGGGGCCGTGACCCTCAACGTCTCGTGCCGTCGGCGTCTTCTCGCGTTGGGCCCCTTCAGGGCCGCCGGGCGCTTGGGGTTGACTTGTACCCCGCTTCACCCTTGTTGTTGTACACAAGGGTCGTTACGCCGCCGCCGGGGCTGGTTCCGATGGAGCGCCGGCCGGCCGCTGCATTATTGCGGGCCGCCTTGCCGTTTCACCTTCGTGTCCATGAGTACTTCCACCTTCGCCCGGAGCACCTCGGGGTACATTTCGGCGTGCAGGTCGAGCCCGCGCAGCCATTCGAGCGGCGGGGCGGTGTAGCCGGCCGGCGGTTCTGCCAGGAGAGGGCCGCCGCGGGCACCGGGCCGCAGTGCGGTCGAGGTCCATCGCTCGATGCCGTCGCGCTCGGTCAACTCGTACTCGCCGCCCAGCGGGCAGTAGACCTGCGCGCCGAGCA
>SKJM01000442.1 GCA_007122045.1 Planctomycetales bacterium
CGACTCGGCCGACACGGACCAGGAACCCGGCGGGTGTCGCAACGACAGGCCGGACGAAAAATCGGGCGAGCCTTTCACAGGCGGTATCTACAATCCCCTGGAACCACAGCCGGCCTCGGCTGTCGATGGGCTCACCTTCGCCCAGGCGCCCCCCGAAGGCCCCGCCGGCCTGACGCCGGCGGAAGCGGTACCCGGCCCGCCGTATGGCACCGCCGGCCCGGCGCCCGTTACGACCGGACGGGCCATGGTTCCCGTCGAACCGGAGATGGCGAGGGAACGGGGGGAATCGACCCGGGCGGAACCGGTCACTCGGCTGCCGCCGGTCGGCGCGGCATGGCCGGCCGTGCCCGCCAACTACCCCCTGAACCCGGCGTCGCCCTGCCCAGACCAGCGCTATCCGACGACCGGCGCCGCGTGCCGATCGTGCGATGCCACGGAGAACGCGAGCGGCGCAACGCCGTAGCATGGACCTCAGACGTCTACGAGCGCCTTCAACCGTCCTTTTTGCGCCACACCGCGATGTTCGTTGACAACCTCACCGTCGCGGAAGACCTTGAGGTTCGGAATCGCCGTGACGGAGTATTGCCTCGCCAAATTGCGGGCTTCGTCGAAGTTGACCTTTACGATCAAAACGTGGGGCGTTTCACGGGCGAAGTCGTCCAAAATGGGGGCCTGGATCCGGCACGGGCCACACCAATCGGCATAGAAGTAGACCAGTACGGGCCCCTCTGCCCGAAGCACGAGTTCCTCGAAGTTCGACTCGTCGGCATGCACGACCGATCCGTACTCGCCCGAAGGCGGAGCCTCTTCTGGTGCCACTTCAACCTCGGGGGTGGGGTCAGCGGCAATCGGCGCCGGGGAATCGGAACCACAGCCGACAATCAGCGCGGCCAGCACCACGCCGCCGGCGGACAAAAGGGCGAAAATACGGTGCGAAGTGAGCAAACGCATGGGGGGAACCTCTCTTATGTTCAAAGTGGGAAAGCTCTGGCGGATACCGCAATCTACTGTCTTAGATGCGCCACGGCCCGCAAGGTTACAGGCCGATGGTCCCGTAGCGTTTCCGGCGCCGATGGGCTAAGACAGTACAAGACAATACCGGACAGACAATACAGCACCGGACTGCGTGGGATAGGCCCGAAATTCGTCGGCGGAAAAGACAGGCTGGAAGCCCATCCCCCGTTTCCCACTTCCGGCAGGCTGTTGCCTTCCCCTGCCTAACCGACGTACTGCGAGAGCGTCCGGACCACCTCGCCCCGCGGGTCGCGGACGTTGACCACCAGGGGCATCTGGCCGGGCAGGCTGTGGGTGGCGCAGCCGAAGCAGGGGTCGTAGGCGCGGAAGGCCATCTCGACCATGTTCAGCAGCCCTTCGCGCACTTCGCCCTTGCGAATGAGCCCCTGGGCCGCCTTCTTGACCGACATGCAGATGGGCGCGTTGTTGTTCGTCGTGCCCACGATCAGGTTCACCGCCGTGAGGATGCCGCGCTCGTCGGTCTTGTAGTGGTGGGTGAGGTTGCCGCGGGGGGCCTCGACGCACCCGACGCCCTCGGTGGGCGTTTCCGCCGGGATGGCGCGGTACTCCTTGCTGGTGATTTCCGGATCGGTGGCCAGCTCGACCCAGCGCTCGGTGGCGAACAGCAGTTCGATGAGCCGGGCCCAGTGCGTGGCCAGCGTATGGTGGACCGGCTTGCCGCCCAGCGTTTCGTAGAACCGCTCGTACTCGGCCTGGGCCAGCGGCGTGGCCATGCCGCCGGCCGCGTTCAGCCGGGAAAGAGGCGTGGCCTTGTACACGCCCGATTCGACCCCGTCGACAAATCCCTTCCAGCCCACTTTCTTCAGGTAGGGGAACTTCAGGTACGACCACGGCTCGACCCGCTCGGCGATGTACTCGCGGTAGTCCTTCGCGTCGTACTTGGCGTGCTCCGAGCCGTCGGGGCCGGTGATGCGGATCTTGCCGTCGTAGAAGTTCACGCAGTTGTTCGCGTCGACCGTGCCGATGTTGTAGGTCTGGTGGGTGTAGGTGTCGCCGGTGATGAGGTCGACGTAATCGGAGTTCTTCAGGACCACGTCCTCGAAAATCCCGAGCGAGAACTTGGCGAACTCGATCGCCTCGCGGCCGAGCTTTTCGATCTCCTGCCGCTGCTCTTCGTGAATGCCGCGGCTGACCCCGCCGGGCAGGCCCCAGTTCGGGTGCACCGGCCGGCCGCCGATCATCTTGATCAGGTGGTGGCCGTTGCGGCGCATGTTGATCACCTTGCCGCCGATTTCCAGGCCCACCTTGGCCACCACGCCCAGGATGTTGCGTTCGGCGGGGGGCGCCTCGGGGCCGACGACGAAGTCGGGCCCGCCCAGCGCGTAGAAGTGCGTCGTATGGTCGGTGGCGAAGAAGATGCTGTAGAACAGCTCGCGCAGTTTCTTGGCCGCCGGCGGCGGGTCGACGTTCCACAGCGCGTCGAGCGCTTTCGTGGCGGCCATGTGGTGCGCCTCGGGGCAGACACCGCAGATGCGGTTGGTCAGGTTCGGCATATCCTCGGCCGGCCGGCCCACGCAGAACTGCTCGAAGCCGCGAAGCTCCGGAATCTGGAGGTAGGCGTTGGCCACGTCGCCCTCGTCGTTGAGGAAGATGTCGATCTTGCCGTGCCCCTCCAGCCGGGTGATGGGGTCGATGGAAATCCGCTTTTTTGCCGTCGCTGTGCTCATAACTCAGTTTGCTCCGTTGCCGTCCGAGGTGCGCTTCTTCCGGCGCAGCAGGCTGCTGGCCAGGTTGAAACGGTAGAAGCTGCCCACCAGGTCGGGAATGCCCTCGGAAATAATTCGGTTGATTTCGTCGGGATCGTTCGAGTCGATCACGCTGGACACGGCGGCCATCATGCGGGCGCCGTAATCCTCGACGCTGTCGTTCGGGCCGTGGCAGCCGATGCAGGGCGAGTTCACCTCGGGGCACAACGCCCCGCAACCCGCTCGCGTGGCAATGCCGCAGCACAAAAGGCCCTGCTCGAGCAGGCACTCCTCCTCGTTCGGGATGATCTGCCAGGTGCGGCGGAACTTCTTGATTTTCTTTTCGGTGCGGGTCCGGGCGCATTCGTCGCACACGGTGGTGTTCACGCCGATCACCGAGCCCGCCGGCGGCAGATTGCCCGAAACGATCGCCTCGACCGCCTTCCAGATGTTATCGCCCTCGGGAGGGCAGCCGGGCAGGTAGTAGTCGACCGGGACGGTCTGCCCGAGCGTGCTGAGCGTGTTGTAGAAGACCGGCAGGAACAGTTTCCCTTCGGGCACGTCGGTTTCGTGCTGGGGCCGCACGTCGTCGGGATTGACGGGGAAGGTGGCCGA
>SKJM01000238.1 GCA_007122045.1 Planctomycetales bacterium
CGAGGCGGCGCCCGCGGAGATGCGCCCGATTTTCCAGGCGCTGCTGGCGCATTGGTATTGGGATTACTTTCGGCAGAATCGCTGGCGGTTCATGCAGCGCACCGCCACCGCCGAGCCGCCGGGCGCGGACATCACCACCTGGGACCTGCCGCGGATCTTCGCTGAGATCGACAAGCACTTTACTGCCGCCCTTTCGGCCGAGGAACTGCTTCGCGGGACCCCGGTCGAGGAGTACCATGCCCTGCTGGAAAAGGGCACCATGCCCGACCGCTACCGCCCCACCCTGTACGACTTCGTGGCCGCCGAGGCCCTGGAGTTCTACTCCAGCGGCGAGCAGGCCGGGGCCCGGCCGCAGGACGCCTTCGTGCTCTCGGCCGACACCGCCATCTTCGCAGGCACCGACGAGTTCATCGGCTGGGAGGTGGAAACGACCGACACCGGCGCGCCGCTGTACCAAGGTGTGCGGCTGTATCAGCAGTTGCTCAAGTTCCACCGCGACGCCGAGAACCGGGAGGCGCTGATCGATTGGGACCTCGACCGGCTGCGCTTCGGCCACAACCATGCGGTGGGCGAGGAAAAAGGCCCGCGGTACAAGGCCGCCCTGCGCCGTTTCGTCGACCGCTGGGGCGACCACGAGATTTCGGCCCGGGCGCGCCACGCTTGGGCGTCGGTCCTTCGCGAGGAGGGCGAACTGGTCGAGGCCCACAAGGTGGCACAGCAGGGCTACCGGGCATTTCCGGAAAGCCCCGGCGGAAAGCTCTGCTACAACCTGGTGCAGCAGATCGAGGCCCCCGCGGCGTCGATCACCGCCGAGCGGGTGTGGAACGAGCCCTGGCCGACCATCGAGGTCCGCTACCGCAACCTCACGAAGGTCTACTTTCGGCTGGTTCCGTGGGACTGGGAAGCACGCCTGAAGGCCCCGCCGCATCGGCACCCGGAGCACCTCGATCACCAGCAGCGCGAGGCGGTGCTGGCCAGGCCGCCCGCGATCACCTGGTCGGCCGATCTGCCGGCAACCGACGACTACCAGGAGCGCGTCGAGGAAGTGCCCGCAGCCGAGGACGTCAAACCGGGCTTCTACTTCCTGCTGGCCAGCCACGACCCCCAGTTCAGCGAGACGAACAACGTGGTGTCGTTTGCCCCGGTGTGGGTGAGCGACTTGGCGTTGGTGATGCGCACCTGGCAGGGCCGATCGACGCTCGAAGGCTTCGTGCTCGACGCCGCCGGCGGCGAGCCGATTCGCGGGGCCGAGGTCCGCGCCTGGGCACTGCCCCGGTGGAACCAAAAGGAACTCGAGGAACTCCCACCCGCCCGCACCGGCGCCGACGGCCTGTTCCGCATCCGGGGCCGGAGCCAGCGCAACCACGTCCTGCTCGTGGGGCGCGGCAACCAGCGGCTTGCCACCGCGGGCAGCTATTCGGTTCACGAACACGATCGCCGCGCCCGGCCCTCCGAGCGGACCGTCTTCTTCACCGATCGCGCGATCTACCGGCCCGGCCAAACGATCCGCTACAAGGGCATCTGCATCGATGTCGACCAGGAGGAGGACAATTACCGGGTGATCCCCAACCGGTCGCTCACGGTGGTGTTCCACGACGTCAACGGCAAGGAAATCGAACGGCAGCCGGCGAAGACGAACGACTACGGGTCGTTCAATGGCAGCTTCACGGCCCCGCGCGACCGGCTGATGGGCCGCATGTCGATCCGGGTGGCCGGCGTGCCGAGCGGGCAAACCAACGTGACCGTCGAGGAATACAAGCGGCCCACCTTCCAAGTGGAACTCGCCGCGCCGGAGACCGCGCCGAGGCTCAATGACACGGTCGAACTCACCGGCACGGCTACCGCCTACACCGGCGCGGCCACCGACGGGGCGCAGGTCCGCTGGCGGGTGGTCCGCGAGGTGCGGTTCCCGCCCTGGTGGTTCTGGCGCCGCTGGTGGCTGCCGCCCGGGCCGCGAGACAGCCAGGAAATCGCCCACGGGACGGCCGTGACCGACGCCCGCGGCAAGTTCCCCATCGAGTTCGTCGCCCGGCCCGATCCGTCGGTGCCCGAAAAGGACGACCCGACGTTCCGTTACACGGTCCATGCCGACGTAACCGACGCGGCGGGCGAAACGCGTTCGGCCCAACGGGTGGTCAACGTGGGCTACACGGCGCTCAATGCCCAGCTTTCGGCGCCCGACTGGCTGGTCGAGGACAAGCCCGTCCAGGTGTCGATCCGCACCACCACGCTCGACGGTGAAGGCCAGCAGGCCGAAGGGTCGCTGAAGATCTACAGCCTCCAGGAGCCGGAGGAGGTGCACCGGGCGCCGCTAGGCGGCCATCCCCGCTTGCCGGTTCCCCGCCGAGCGCAGGCCGGCGCGACCGACACCGAGCCGGAACCCGACCTCTCCCAACCCGCCACGTGGCCGCTCGACGAGGTGGTGGCCGAGCGCGGCTTCACGACCGACCCGGCCGGCCACGCGTCGTTCACCTTCGAGTTGGACGCCGGGGCGTACCGTGCGGTGCTCGAAACCCAAGACCGCTTCGGCAAGACCGTTCGGGCCGAATTGCCGTTGCGGGTGCTCGAACCCGAAGCCGAAACGTTGGCCCTGAAGGTGCCCAACCTGTTCGACGCGCCCGCCTGGTCGGTCGAGCCGGGCGAGGAGTTCACGGCCTTTTGGGGCTCGGGCTACGACGCGGCCCGGGCGTACGTCGAAATCGAACACCGCGGCAAGCTGCTGCAAAGCTACTGGACCGATCCCGAACGCACGCAGGTGGCGGTCATACAGGACGTGACCGAGTCCATGCGCGGCGGGTTCACCGTGCGCGTGACGATGATCCGCGAGAACCGGGCGTACATCGAGCAGCGGCGGGTCGACGTGCCCTGGACCAACAAGCAACTGAAGATCGCCTGGGAGCGCTTTACCTCAAAACTCGAGCCGGGCCAGAAGGAGAAATGGACGGCCGTAATCACCGGCCCCGATGCCGAAAAGGCGGTGGCCGAGATGGTCGCCGTGCTGTACGACCAGTCGCTTGACGCATTCCTGCCGCACAACTGGCCCAGCGGCTTCGGCGTATTCCGGCAGGATGCATCGCGACTGCGGTCGAACTTCGAGAACGCCCTGCTTTCGCTCCGGGGGCTGCGGGGCTCCTGGCGGATCGACTCGAAACCGGTGCAGATCACCTACCGCTCCTTCCCGCACGAAGTGATCGGCAACCTGTGGGGATACCAGTTCTTCGGCCGAGGCCGGGGAGGCGCGGTCCCGAGGCCCATGGCCGCGCGGCGCGCCGCGGCGCCCGACGAGCCGGTGGCCGAAATGGCCCAGATGGCGGCGCCCATGGCCGACGCCGAC
>SKJM01000452.1 GCA_007122045.1 Planctomycetales bacterium
AAGATGGATTCCGACAACATCGACTTTCCCGGCCTCATGGAGAGCATTCGCGAGGTGTTCGGCAATACGTGCCAACTCCTGAACGTTCCCCTCGGGCAAGGAGGCGATTTTCGGGGCGTGGCCAGCACCCTGAACGTGCCGGAGGACAACACCGGGGCGCTGATCGACCCGAGCGAGATCAGCGAACCGTTCCTCGAGTCGATCATCGAGGTCGACGAAGAGGTGATGGAACGCTACTTCGAGGGCCAGCAGCCCAGCCCGGAGGAGCTTTCGCGGCTGATCGTTCGCGCGGTGGCCGAGGGCACGCTCATTCCCGTCCTGTGCTGCTCGGGAAAGACCGGCGTGGGCCTGGAGGAGCTGCTCGAGGGGCTCGGCATGTGCGCTTTGCCGCCGGACGCCGTGCGGCGGGTGGCGAAAGACGCCGAAGGCAACGACGTGGACGTCAAGGCCGACCCGGCCGGCCCCCTGGTAGCCCAGGTGTTCAAGACCCGCATCGACCCGTTCGTCCAGAAGATCAATTACCTGCGCGTTTTTTCGGGCACGTTGCGGGAGGGCGAGACGGTGCCCATGGTGGGCCAGCGCAAGGGGGTCAAGCTCAGCCAGCTTTACCAGGTGCAGGCCGACCAGTTGGAACCGGTCGACGAGGCCGGGCCCGGCGGCATTTGCGCCGTCACCAAAGTCGAGGAAATGGAAACCGGCGCCACCCTGGGCGAGGTGGCCATGCCGCGCATCGCGTTTCCGACGCCCATGGTCGGGCTGGCCGTCAGTCCCAAGAGCCGCGGCGATGAAGCGAAGCTGTCGGGCTCGCTCAACAAGATCGTGCAGGAAGACCCGGCCTTCCGACTCGACCGCGATGCGCAGACCAAGGAAATCGTCGCCACCGGCATGAGCGAGCTGCACTTGCAGATCATCCAGGAGCGGCTGAAGCGGCGCGACAAGGTCGAGGTCGACACGAAGGAACCAAAGATCCCCTACCGGGAAACCATCCAGGCCAGCGCCGAGGGCATGTACCGGCACAAGAAGCAGACGGGCGGACGGGGGCAGTTCGGCGAGGTGCACATTCGCATGTTCCCCTTCCCGAAGGACACCGACCCCGAGGAGTTCTGCACCAAGGCCCGCTTTCCCTCGATGCGGGAATTCCACCACGACGAAGAGAACAACTTCGTGTGGGTCGATTCGATCGTCGGCGGCACCATCCCCAGCAACTTCCTGCCCGCCGTCGAAAAAGGATTCAAGGAACGCATGACCCGCGGCGTCATTGCCGGCTACCGGGTGCAGAACGTGGGCGTCGAAGTCCATTTCGGGAAGTACCACCCGGTCGACAGCTCGGAAGCCGCCTTCAAGATGGCCGGCTCCATGGCCTTCCGCAACGTGTTCCAGCAGGCCAAACCGGCGCTACTGGAACCCATCGTCAAAATCGAGGTCACCATTCCTTCGGGCAACGTGGGCGACATCAACAGCGACCTGAGCGGGCGCCGCGGGCGCGTGCTGGGGATGGACTCGGCCGGCGGCGGCATGCAGACCATCACCGCGGAGGTGCCGCTGGCCGAGGTGATGACCTACGCCCGGAGCCTCTCGAGCATCACCGGCGGCCAGGGCAGCTACGCGCTCGAATACAGCCACTACGACGTGGTCCCCGGCAACGTGCAGCAGGAGATCATCGCCAAGGCGAAGCTGGAAGAGGAAGAGGAAGAGTAACGGGAAGGTGCTTTATGGCTACCGACGTCCGCTTGAAGGAAATCCTGCCCGTCTTGACCGAACGGCTGGTCGACACGTACGCGGAAGTCAACTCCATCAGCCACCTCGGCCACTGCCCGCTCCCCAATTACGAGGTGGTGATCCACTGCACCGAGGACCTCAAGGAAGCCCTGTACCCCGGCTACAGCCGGCGGGACGGGCTGCACCTGGGAAACGTCACCTACCACACGGGCGACCTGATCGACCGGCTGCACGACCGGCTGACCGTGCAGATTGCCCGGGCCATGTGCCACGAGATGGGCAAGAACACCCGGTGCAGCCCGCAGCAGAAGGCCGATTTCGAGGCCCTCGGGCAGGCCAAGGCGGTAGCCTTTCTGGAGCAGCTTCCCGAGTTGCGCCACATCCTGGCGCTCGACGTGGCGGCCGCCTACCGGGGCGATCCGGCCTGCAAGTCGCTCGACGAAGTGATCTTCTGCTACCCCGGCCTCGAGGCGGTGACTGTATACCGGCTGGCGCACCTGCTCAGCGACCTGAAGGTGCCCTTGATCCCCCGCATGATGACCGAATGGGCGCACCGCCGCACCGGCATCGACATCCACCCGGGCGCCGAAATCGGACGCCACTTCTTCATCGACCACGGCACCGGCGCGGTGATCGGCGAGACGACCGAAATTGGCGATCACGTCAAGCTGTACCAGGGCGTTACCCTCGGCGCGCTGAGTTTCCCGACCGATGAGGAGGGCAACCTGGTGCGGGGGCAGAAGCGCCATCCGACCATCGAGGACCGGGTGGTCATTTACGCCAACGCCACCATCCTCGGCGGCGAGACGGTCATCGGCCACGACGCGGTGATCGGGTCCAGCATTTGGGTGACCCATTCCGTGCCGCCGCACACGGTGGTCACCCTCGAGAAACCCAAGCTGCGCATGCGGGAAAGCGCCGTGGCGCCGGAGCCGGGGTAGCGCACGGGCCGGGCCGAGCCCGCCGCATGGGGCATCGCCCCAAGGCCTCCGCCACCGACCACGCTCGCATTTCGCGGAGGCGTTTTTCCAACGCGGCACGCAGGTCGGCATCGGAGCTAAGGGAGCGCTCAGAAATA
Source organism: Planctomycetales bacterium (assembly GCA_007122045.1). Taxonomy (GTDB): domain Bacteria; phylum Planctomycetota; class Planctomycetia; order Pirellulales; family Thermoguttaceae; genus PWXP01. The sequence goes on from SKJM01000452.1 coordinate 2,798, forward strand.
ACTTGGACAAATTGGTGTTGCGTCATCAGGCGGAGGCCGTTTTATTCCCGGGATGGTGAATAATCCGGGCTAGGCCTTCCAGATTTTCTCGCGTCCTTCCACGACGCAATTCGTCGCGTTGCGGGTGTCGAGCACCAGGGGCGTCTGGCGCACAATGCTCTCGTAGTCGTATGCTGAATGGTCCGTGGCGATGAGGACGGCGTCCTGAGCGGCGAGGAACTCCGGGGCCAAGTCCCTGCTGGTCCAGCCGGCAAAGTCGTAATGCCGCTTTGGCGGCAGGCGCGGCACGTGCGGATCGTTATAAGTCACCCGGGCGCCGGCCGCCAGCAGGCGGTCGATCAGCTCGAACGACGGGCTTTCGCGGGTGTCGTCCACGTCGCGTTTGTACGCCACGCCCAGAATACAAATGGCGCTGCCCTTCAACGGCCTGCCCTGCTCGTTCAGGGCCTCCATGAGCCGGCCGACGACGTAGCGGGGCATGCTCGTGTTGATCTCGCCGGCCAGTTCGATGAAGCGGGTAGGCATGCCGTGCTT